>CAMWHN010000276.1 GCA_947174085.1 uncultured Ruminococcus sp. | reverse complement strand
ATGCACGGTCTCGCCGCCCTTTAAGCCGTCAAAGACCTTTTGCAAATCGTCCGCGGGGGTAAGATGAACCATATTTGTAATATCTCCATAAATCGGGGCTATTATAGCATAATTTTTTTTGAAATGCAAGTTTTTTTGAGAGGAAAATTTAATTATGAAAATTTTAGTTGTAGAAGATGAGATTGCTTTGGCGGAAGCCTTAAGCGAAATTTTAAAGCGTAATAAATATATTGTAGATGCTGTTTATGACGGCGAAGATGGTTTAGAATATGCTTTGACAGATATTTATGATTGTATTTTACTAGATATTATGTTGCCAAAAATGAATGGCTTAGATGTATTGAGAATTTTAAGAAAGAGAAAAATTTCAACACCAGTATTATTATTAACAGCAAAATCTGATATTGAAGATAAAATTAATGGCTTAGATAGTGGCGCAGATGATTTCTTAACAAAGCCATTTGTTACTGGAGAATTACTTGCCAGAGTGAGAGCTTTAACCAGACGAAAAGGCGAAGTTATTACAGATGAATTTACATTTGGTGATGTTGCCTTAAATAAAAGTACGTTTAGTTTAAGCCGTGAAGGACAGTTTGTCAAATTAAGTCTAAAAGAATATCAAATTATGGAAATGCTAATTGCAAATCCAAAGCAATTAATTTCTAAAGAAAGATTTATTGAAAAAATTTGGGGCTATGAAAGTGATGTGGAGTATAATAATATTGAAGTGTATATTTCTTTTTTAAGAAAAAAACTAAAAGTAATTGGTTCTGGTGTGAATATTAAAACAGCACGAGGAATTGGCTATTGCTTAGAGAATGGAGAATAAATTTTGAAAAAATTTCCAAAAAATAAATTGCCACATTGGGCGCAAAATTTGTTGAAACCTGATGTAATTAAAACAATGCGCATAAAATTTGTCGCAACGGCTATGGGAATATTAATTCTGGTATTTATGATTATGCTAGGGTCAATTAATATGATTATGAAAACAGTAAGTCAATCACAGTCCATGCATTTATTACAGGAAATTGCTGAAAGTGATAGATATAATGCACTGAACAATGAACCACAACCAGAACCAGAATTAGATAAACCGTTAGAAGATATACCACCCCCAGAATTTCAACAATTTACAACAAAAGATGTACTTGCAGAAATGATAACAGAAAATAATTTTATTTTATTAGGACAAATGCAAGGGCATGATAATAATTATAATCATTGGGAACGTCCGGAAGATAAAAAAACAGAAGAAAAACCGGATAAGCCTTTTCCAGATTATCAAGAACCGCCTTATCAAGATGATTGGCATGACAGAGAATTTGAACAACAGCCTCCTGAATGGCAGGAATCTGAATTATTTACAGAAAATAATTTGCCTTTGGAAAGTGAAATAATACCAACAGAAATTACGATACAACCAGAAATCCCAGTTTTTGAACCTGAACCCTATGAGCCAAAACCAGAATTGCCTGATATATCTGATATGCCTGTGATACAAGAGGAATCTGTTTTTACTACAAATGAAGAATTTATACAAGAACAGCAGATAATAGAAACAAATTTAGAAATAGTGTCAGAAACAGAATCACAGGAAGTTATTACAAGTGAGTTTACTACAGAATCAGAAACAGAAAATTTAATTACAACAACAGAAATAACAGAGAATAAAACAATTCCAGAATTTCCGAAAAAAAATAATAATTTTGAAACTCATGATTTTCGGTTAGAGCCTCGTCCTAATAAATGGAATGTGAATATTACACTAGACCATTTTGCATTAATGGCAGACGAAGATGGTAATTTTTTAGGCTTGCGCAATACAGAAAATTATACGGACGAACAAGCAGAAAATATTTTAATGGCAATTTTAAATACTGGAAAACAACAAGGTATGTATAATTGGTTGCAGTATTATAAAACACAAAAGCCTTATGGAATATTAATTGTTGTTGCAGAAAAAAGCTCTGACCAAGCATTATTAAATAATTTATTTAGAACAACTGCAATTATTGGCAGTTTCATGTTATTATTATTATTTATATTTTTGATTATTTTTTCTGGTTGGATTACAAAGCCTGTGCAATCGGCTTTAGAACGGCAGAAACAATTTGTTTCAGACGCAGGTCATGAATTAAAAACACCATTGACAGTTTTAACAGCTAATGCAGATATTCTGAAAGATGAAATTGGTGAAAATAAATGGCTTAGCTATATGCAAGAACAAACTGACCGCATGAACCAGTTAGTAGGCGATTTATTACGCCTTGCCAGAATGGATAATGCTACACAAGAATATATTTTTGAAGATTTTAATTTAAGCACAGCTATTGAAGCAACGGCATTGCCGTTTGAAAGTCAGGCATTTGAATTGCAAAAAAATTTGGAAATGGATATACAGCCAAATATTTCTTATTATGGCAGTCAGCAACATATTCGGCAATTAACAGCTATTTTTATTGATAATGCGTTAAAATATTCTAACGAGCATGGTATTATTAAAATTACGCTTTTGCAAAGAGGAAATGACAGGATTTTAGAATTTTATAATACAGGCTGTGAAATTTCTTCAGAAGAAACACAAAAAATTTTTGAAAGATTTTACAGGGGAGATAAAGCTAGAAATAATAAAGGCAAAAATGGTTATGGCTTAGGGCTTGCCATTGCCAAAAGTATTATGCAAATTCATAAAATTAAAATACAAGTCACTTGTGAACAAGATACATGGATTCGGTTTTTATTGGTATTATAATAATTAAATTTGATAATTTCTAATATATATTTAACACCTATAGCAGTGATTTAGGTTTTAGAAAATGAGCAAAATTTGTAATTTTGTATCTTATGGAAAAGATTGCAAGCTTCACAATAGATCATACCAGGCTTGAACCAGGTATATTCGTATCGCGCAAGGACACCACTCCTTCAGGCGATGTAATCACAACTTTTGACATACGCATGACCCGTCCGAACCGTGAGCCGGCACTGTCTCCGAAGGCGTTGCATGCCATGGAGCATTTGGCAGCGACGTATCTAAGAAATCATCCGGAGTGGAAGGAGCGCGTGGTGTATTGG
>CAMWHN010000275.1 GCA_947174085.1 uncultured Ruminococcus sp. | reverse complement strand
ACTATAACTCATATCTTTATTTTATCATAGTATTTATTGTCTGTCAAGTTGATTCCTATATGTACAACTATTACAAAATTGCTGACAATGTAAGTGTGCTGAACGATTTTTATTATGTTATGAAATTCAGTATGCTGAAAACATTCGCAGCAAAATATAAAACGAATATTGGCAGAATACGTAATAAGTACGGACATCAAAGGTCTGGTGTGAAATACCAGACAAAAGCAGGAAGTGAAAAAATGATGTACTTTTATGATGAAGGCTTTCAGAAAAATAAAACCGCAATCCTGCAATCAAGTGTGGACATTGTTCCGATCGATTACTCTGCAAACAGTAAAACAAGCCTTATACAGAGAATTAAAGCAGGAAAATGCGAAATCTGCGGTATTGAAAATGTTGCCATGGAAATCCACCATGTCAGAAAACTCAAAGATTTAAAGGGTAAAAGCTGGTGGGAAAGATTTATGATAAGCAGAAGAAGAAAAACAATGGCACTCTGCAAAGAATGTCATGATAAATTACATGCAGGAAAATTAGACTGAACCTATAGACAAATGGAGAGCCGTATACACTGAGAGGTGTAAGTATGGTTCGGGGGAGGGTTCTCGAAAACCTGCTGCGGTAACGCAGTAAGGCGTTGTGTTCCTATCCTACAGACAGCGTTTTTCCTTTACCAGAATATTGAATTCGCACTCGCTTCCGGAATGTCGTTTCTGAATACCGATACAAAGGGAGACGTGGCTCGGAATTACGGAAATATCGCCAAAAAGTATTACGGTTACAATGTGTCGATTATCGATCTGAGAAATCCTACTCGTTCGGATGAAAATAATATTCTTCACCTTGTGAACAAATATATGGATATCTATCTGAACGACAAGGCGAACCTGCGTGCAAAGGCGAAAGCAGAAAAATATGCCAAAATTACGGCAAAAACGATTATCAATATCGGTGGTGGTGACAGTTCTAATTATGGGCAGAACGCATTTTTCTATGATTCCGCAGAGGGCTTGCTTGCGAGCGTAATTCTCCTGCTTGCTGAGTTCGGTGACAAGAACGAACGCCATATTGTGTCTGTGTTCAAGCTGATTCAGGACTTAATTGCGAAACCGCCTCCGCAAAATCCCAAAGATAAGCCACAGATGTATTTTACAAAACTAATGGAACGGCTGCCCAGTGAACATAAGGCGAAATGGCTTGCCGGTGCAGCACTGAACTCTGCTGACCAGGCGATGATGTCTGTTATGAGTACAGCACTTTCCAGATTAAACAGTTTTCTGGACTCAGAGATGGAGCAGATTCTTTGTTTCGGAACGGCGATAGATGCAGAAAAATTCTGTTTTGAAAAGTCTGCATTGTTCCTCATCCTTCCAGAAGAAGACCAGAGCAAGTACTTTATGGTCAGCCTGCTGATTCAGCAGTTATACCGTGAAATTCTGACAATTGCAGATGAAAACGGAGGCGTTCTGCCAAACAGAGTCATGTTCTATTGTGACGAGCTTGGCACATTTCCAAAGATTGACGGACTGGAGGCAATATTCTCCGCAGGACGTTCCAGAAAAATCAGCATGATAGCGATTATTCAGTCTTTTGCACAGCTGGAGCAGACGTATGGAAAACAAGGTCAGGAAATCATCACAGATAATACACAATTGACTGTATTCGGCGGATTTGCGCCAAATTCCCAGTCAGCGGAAGTGCTGTCAAAAGCACTCGGTGAGCAGACAGTTCAGTCCGGTTCAGTATCGCACGGAAAGGACTCTTCCCAATCACTGCAAATGATTGGACGAGCATTGATGACACCGGATGAATTGAAATCCATGCCGAAAGGGCAATTTATCGTCATGAAAACCGGCACACATCCCATGATTTCACCGTTAAAGCTGTATTTCAAATGGGGCATAAAATTTGAAAAGCCATTTGTTTTAGAGGACAGAGGTACAAGAACGGTGTCCTATCTGGAGCGTGACAAATTGTTTGCACTGGTCGATGAAAAGCATCCGCAGAAAGAAAAAAATCTGCCTCAGCTGGAAGAATCCGGCATGGAATTGCCGGACGGATTCTTTGGCACAGGCAGAAAAATCAATGTAAAAACAGGAGGTTAAATGATGTTTGATTGGATAAATGATGCCATTGGATGGATTGGCGGCGGATTGTCAGCCGTATGGGACAATACAGTTGTCAGCACAGTGAATGATATCACAGATACTGTATTTGAAGCTATGTTCAAATGGACATATGGCTTGATTTATGACGGTATTTCTGAATTATTTGCCTTTATTAATATGAGTACGGCAGATATTTTCTCGCTTGCATGGGTGCAGGCGTTTATTCTATTGTTCTGTCATTTGGACTGGATGCTGTTCGGATGTGGCTTTATTGTGTCCGTTTTTGATACAGCGATTGCCTATGAATCCGGTCAGAATAACATCAAAAGTCTGTGCCTGAATACGCTGAAAGGCTTTTTTGCAGCAAGTCTTGTGACAGTCGTTCCGCAAAGGCTGTATACGTTCTGCATTATGATGCAGAAAAACTTCGCATCAGAACTGCTGTCGAGCTTTATCAGTGCATCGTCACCAGGCAATATGATAGAAGCGGCACAGTTTGTCATCGATGAACTGAGCGGAAAAAAATCAGTATGCAGTCTGTTTTTCATTCTTCTGTTCGGATATTGTGTCGTCAAAGTCATTCTGGCGAATATCAAAAGAGGTGGCATTCTGCTGTGTCAGACAGCGATTGGCAGTCTGTATCTGTTCTCTGTTCCCAGAGGTTTCACAGACGGATTTTACAATTGGATGAAACAGGTGATCGCCACCTGTCTGACAGCATTCATGCAGACAACGATTCTGTATATCGGTCTGCTGACATTCCAGGAACACGCATTGCTGGCACTAGGTATCTGTCTTTCAGCAAATGAAGTGCCGAGAGTGGCGCAGATGTTCGGAATGGATACGTCCACACATGTCAATATGACCAGCATCAGCAGTGCTGTCAGCATGGGGTCAAGGGCTGTCAGAATGATTGCCAGGGCAACCGCATGAAAAAATCAGAGAAATTTGTTAAAAATGACGGAAGATA
>CAMWHN010000274.1 GCA_947174085.1 uncultured Ruminococcus sp. | reverse complement strand
GATAAAGTAATTGACCATGCAAGAGAATTATTAAAAGAATTAGAATCTAATAAAATTATAGAAAAATTACCAGAATCAGAACAACAATTTAGTTTTGCGATTGCACAGGAATCAGAAGTTTTGAAAAATCTGAAACGCATAAATATTGCAGAATTATCTGACACAGAATGCAGAGAATTTCTGGAAGAACTTTGTCAGATGCTAACTTGAAAGGGAAAAAATTATTATGTCAGCAATTATGATATTGGATAAACAGGTTGCCGAATTAATTGCGGCAGGGGAAGTAATTGAAAAACCAGCTTCTGTAATTAAAGAACTGGTTGAAAATGCAATTGATGCTAAGGCAAAACGTATCACAGTAGAAATTAAAAACGGTGGTACATCTTTTATGCGTATCACAGATGATGGCTGTGGTATGTCCGCCGAAGATGTTTCAAAAGCTTTTCTTCGGCATGCGACTAGCAAAGTATCTAAAAAAGAAGATTTAGAAAATATTCATACGTTGGGGTTTCGTGGTGAAGCTCTCGCCTCTGTTGCGGCAGTTTCTAAAGTTGCTGTTATGACAAAACGCCGTGAAGATGATTTCGGTTCACAGTATGAAATTATTGGCGGTGAGGGTGGTATTGTAGAAGAATGTGGTTGCCCTGACGGTACAACGTTGATAATTAAAGATTTATTTTTCAACGTTCCGGCAAGACGAAAATTTATGAAACGTGATACAACAGAGGGTAATGCAGTTTCTCAAATGATTCAGAAAATTGCTATCTCACACCCTGAAATTGCATTTAAATTTATTCGTGATAATAAACTTGATTTTCATTCTGACGGTACAGGAGAATTATTAACAGCAATTTATGCGGTCTATGGCAAAGATTTTGCTGGTGATTTAATTCCGGTTTCTCATCAACAGGAAAATATTTCTGTGAATGGCTATGTGATTAAACCGTTATTTGCAAAAAGTAATCGTAGTTTTCAGAATTTTTTTGTGAATACAAGATATGTAAAATCTAAAACTTGTTCTGTTGCTATCGAGAGTGCTTATGAAAATTTATTAATGACAAATAAATTTCCGGCATGTGTGATTTTATTAACTATGCCTCCAGATACACTAGATGTAAATATTCACCCTGCTAAAGCAGAAGTGAGATTTTCTGATGAACGTAAAGTAATAGATGCTATTTATTCGGCTGTGAAAAATGCATTTGTGCAAGAGGGTTTAATTTATGATTTTCAGACTAGAAAAGCTGAATGGTATGGCGATAATTCTCAAAATGCTAAACCAGAAGTAAAACAAAAAGTATTTGAAGAAATTCCCCAAGAACCAGTGAAAAAATTAGTTTATACGCCTTTGCATCAAAGTGACATGCCGTTTCGTGTGCAGATTCCTAATCATCAACAGCAAGAACAAGAAATTACAGAGCCTTTGCCTAAATCTGTGCTTGTTTCTGAAAATTATATTGATATAGAGGGCGAACCTGATGATACAGAAGAATTACAGAAGTTTTCAGAATTAGAATCAGAAGAAATTCAGGAAGAATTAGTTTCAGAAAATAATGTTTTGGAAAACAAAGCGTTTCCAAATATTCAAGTGATTGGAGAATTATTTGCAAATTATGTGATTGCGCAGTCTGGGGATTCTATGATTTTAATTGATAAACATGCGGCGCATGAGAGAATTATTTTTGAAAGACTGAAAAAAAATTGTGTGCAGTATCAGCAAAAATTATTACAGCCTAGTAAAATATTATTAACACTAGATGAATTTTCTGCTATGGAAGAAAATCAGGAATTATTAGAAAAATTAGGATTTGCAGTTGATTTTTCTGAAAAGCCTGAATTAATTACGACAGGTGCGCCGGCTTTTTTTGATGGTTTGAATTTAGATGAAATTATGCAGGAAATTGCAAATAATTTATATTTGGGCAAAGTCAATCCTCAAAGTCATATGTTAGATGATTTGTTACATGAATTGGCTTGTAAATCAGCGATTAAAGCCAATGATAAAAATAATGTATTAGAATTACAGGCTTTGGCAGAACAAGTCTGCAATGATGACAATATTAGACATTGTCCGCATGGAAGACCTGTGATGTTTGTGATGTCAAAATATGAGTTAGAAAAGCAATTTAAAAGAAAATTATAAATGAAAGCAGTGATTGTGTGCAGAAACAAAAAGTATTGGCAATTGTTGGTGCAACGGCTTCAGGAAAAACAGCTTTGGGTGTGGAGTTGGCAAAGAAATTTAATGGTGAAATTATTTCAGCAGATTCTATGCAAATTTATGAGGGTTTAGATATTACAACGGCTAAGCCCACACAGGAAGAAATGCAAAATATTAAGCATTATTTAATAGGCTTTCAGCCCAGAACAGAAAATTTTTCTGTTGCAGATTATGTGAATTTAGCAAGTGAAAAAATTCAGGAAATTGCAAGCCGTAAAAAATTGCCAATTCTAGTTGGCGGTACAGGTTTATATTTAAATTGCTTATTAAATGGCATGCAATTTGCTCCAGAGGGTAATAATCAAATTCGTGAGAAATTAATCCAGCGTTTAGAAACAGAAGGGATTGAAAATTTATATCAAGAATTACAAGCACTTGATTTAGAAGCTACTAAAAAAATTCACAAGAATAATCATGTGCGTGTGATTCGTGCATTAGAAGTTTGTCTTGCAACTGGTAAGACGTTTACAGAGTATAAGGCAAAAAATATGGCACATGATTCGCCTTATGATGCGTTTTGGCTGGGTCTGGATTATGAAAATAGACAAGATTTATATGATAAAATTAATCAGCGTGTGTATCGAATGCTAGAATCTGGCATGTTACAAGAAGTAAAACAAGCTTATCAACAAGGAACAGTCGGCACAGCGTCTATGGCAATTGGTTATAAAGAATTAATTCCGTATTTGGAAAATAAAGCTTGCTTAGATGATTGTATTGCTATGATTCAGCAAGAAACCAGAAGATATGCCAAACGGCAATTAACTTGGTTTCGTCGAAATGCTCAAATTCATTGGTTAATATTGAGTAAAAATGACGAACTGCAAAAAATATCTAAAAAAGCAGAAAAAATGATAGCCAAAAATGAAA
>CAMWHN010000273.1 GCA_947174085.1 uncultured Ruminococcus sp. | reverse complement strand
GTCTGTATTTCTATGTTTTTGCAACGAAATCAAAAAAAAGAATTAATTGCAGAAAATATAACTTATCTTAGTATGCAGGAAAAATTAACAGCCTTTTTTACGACAATGCCAATGGTTGCTTTTTTAATTTGCTGTGTATTATTACTAGTTATCACAGCTATGCTAACATAGGAGTATTATCATGACAGAAAATCCCGAATTTTATATGCGACATGCACTTGCATTCGCAGAACTTGCTTTACAAGAAAATGAAGTGCCAGTCGGTGCTGTGATTGTTCGGCGCAGTACAGGGGAAATTATCGGCAAAGGCTATAACCGGAGAGAGAATACTCGGCATGCACTTGCCCATGCGGAATTAATTGCCATTGATGAAGCATGTAAAACATTAGGCGGTTGGCGATTGCCAGATTGTGCTTTGTATGTAACGTTAGAACCTTGTCCCATGTGTGCCGGTGCAATTATACAAGCCAGAATTGATGAAGTCTATTTCGGCGCATTAGATAATAAAAGTGGCGCAGTAATTTCTATAGAGCGCATGTTTTCTCTGCCGTATAATTATCGTCCGAAAATTTACAACGGCATTTTAGAACAAGAATGTTCTGCTATTTTGTCAGATTTTTTTCGTGATTTGAGAGCAAGACGAAAAAAACAAGCATTAGCAAGAAAAGCTAAATAATTAAGAACTAAGGAGTAATATCTATGAAAAAATTAATTTATATATTCCTGACAGCAGGAATATTACTTGCAAGCGGTTGCCAAAAAAATGATAGTAATCTAAATAATTATAATTCTGTGGCAACAGAAGCACCAACACAGGAAATTAAAAGTATTCTGGGCGAACAAGCTCAATTAGATGGCATGGATTTTACAGTAATTTCTGCGGAAAATCCAGATATTATCATGCAAAATACGGGAAAACAAGCTTTATTTTTCAAAATAGAAATTAATAATCAAACAGAAGAAACTGTAATAGCAAATTATTTAAATAATTTTTCTATTACAGTAGATGGCACAGAATATGATTCTGATATATGCTGTACAATTCCAGTGATGAAAGAATTATATGATTTTTATGGGATTTCTGCAATGGCAGAAGAAATTCCTGCCGGAGAATCCAGAACAGGATATATTGCTTGTGAAGCAGATAAAGATTTTCAAGAAATTTCTTTACATTATACGCCCAAAATAAATGATGTTGGCTCAAGAATTACAGTACCACTTTCTAGTAATGATATTATTTCAGCAACTAAAAATTAAAAATAAAAAAAGCACAGCCTTTCCAGTAGAAAAGCTGTGCTTTTATGTTTCTGAAATTAACCAGCCTGTGGAGCTTCTACAGGACAGACACCTGCACATGCGCCACAATCGAGGCATGCTTCTGCATCAATTTCATATTTTGCATCGCCAGCGGAAATTGCATTTACAGGACATTCGTCTGCACATGCGCCACAGCTAATGCAAGCATCAGTGATTTGATAAGCCATATCCAGCACCTGCTATTTGTGATATTAAATTAATTATACAAACAGCTTTTCCTTTCTTTTAGAATCAAGATAATAAAAATCCTGTTATTTATATTCTAGCATATTTTTAAAAAAAGTCAAGTATTTTTTGAAAAATTTTTTATGTAAAATAAATCCCCGTTAAAAAACGAGGATTTGTTATTTTATTCTGCATTGTTAATTGTCATAGTAATTCCAGAATCGCCGGCTTTTTCATAGAACGGTACAGCATCACGCAAAGCGGATTGTCCGAATCTATTTGCAGTCGGCACAATGGCAAGTTCAACGCCACGAAGATGAGGTCTTGCAATGCCTGCAATGCCGTCAAATAATTCTTTCAAAGCAGTTTCGTTAGTAATATCTGTGTCTATTACTAACAAGAAATTAGGATTTGGCTTATCTTCACGTTTCATCACACGCAAATATGCTTTTTTAATACTCTCTTGTGCTGCAAGATGTGGTTTCAAGGCTTCTAGTAATTCTGTTGGTTCTTCTTTAAGTGTACCAATCTGAATTTGTGTCCCTGGTGCAATTGCTTCTGTATTAATAATACGAATCATGCTATCTACAGGAATCATAATATTCTGTCCGAATGGGTTTACTACCGCACCGGAAATTTCATCATTTTGATTTCTCTGGAAGAATTGACATAAATCCCTGTAAGAAATTGCCGCTAATTGGTGTTTGCCGGATTCTCCCCATTTACGAACTTCTGCAATATCCGTGAACAATGGGAAAAATTTCTGTCCTTCTGTATTATTGAATAAAATAAAACTAACTTTTGGTTGCTCTTTCAATTCTACAGTACCATCTTGATTTGCCTGTGCCTGTTGTACGCTTTCTACATTTGCCGGAACAAGAAAACGTGCAACTTTCAAATGATTGACAAAAGTAACTTCATTTTTCTGTGTGCGTTCCTGCTTCATTGCGTCCATAGCCTGTACCAAAGCCGGATTTGTAATCGGCTGTTGGGTTTGTTTAATTTCTGCCAAAATTTTCACCTCATTTAAATAATCAAAATAACAGCTCCTGATTTGCTTTGTACAACTGTTATAGACATTATAACACAAATATTTTAAAAAGTCAACAGTATTTTTAGAATGATTTTTGAAAAATTATTTCATGAAAAAAATAACCGTCAAACAGACGGCTAAAAACATGAAAAATCAGGAGCTAGTTTTTTTACTAGTCCTGATTGTTTTTCATTTTTCATTTTTCATTGCGATTGCTCTTACGCACGTTCCACCTTACCAGAACGCAAACATCTGGAGCATACATAGATGTGACAAGGAGAACCCTTTACAATTGCTTTTACACGCTGTACATTGGGCTTCCAAGTTCTGTTAGATGCTCTATGGGAGTGAGAAACTTTATTACCAAATGTAACGCCCTTTCCACAAACTGCACATTTTGCCATTTCGCTACACCTCCTCTGAAATCTAAAACATGTGAAAAACACTTATGCGTTATATTATAGCATAATTCTAAAAAAAAAGCAAGTGTTTTTTGAAAATTTTTCAAAAAATATTTTTCTGGCAGAATTTCTGAAAAATAAGCTTGCAAAGTTTTCATATTTGTAGTATAATAGAGAAGTATATATATTTAAAAAAATTTTCAGA
>CAMWHN010000272.1 GCA_947174085.1 uncultured Ruminococcus sp. | reverse complement strand
TGCGGATTTAGCTCATCTGGTAGAGCGCCACCTTGCCAAGGTGGAGGTAGCGAGTTCGAGCCTCGTAATCCGCTCCATTTTTTTCGGCGCTATAGCCAAGTGGTAAGGCGTGGGTCTGCAACACCCTGATCCCCAGTTCAAATCTGGGTGGCGCCTCTGAAAAGCAAGAAAAGACTGATATTTCAGTCTTTTTTTGTTGTTTACATAGTATTTATTTTTGAGAAAATTCTTGAATCACTTTTATGACTCCTATAATATGTGAATTAAAATTTTCAAGTTCTTCAGCTGGTATCCATAATTCTTGATGATAATTTCTGCCAACGGTTTGAACTTCAAATTTTGCATAATAACTATCATCAATTTCAAATTGTGTTACATAGCCTTTGTGGTCACTTGTGCTTTTCACATTCCAGTTTTTAGCGATTTCTTCGGCATATTTTTGGTTTAGAACTGGATAAAAAATAGGTTGTTCTGGTAATCGTGGCGGAAACAATTTATAATTGCTTTGTTTGATTAATTCTAATTCAGCAGTGCCTACAGGTCTGTATAAAATCATAATCACATATTCCTTTCTTTTAGAGCCTGTTTAAAATACTAAGAGTAGACGAATTTTCAAATAAGTTTTGGCTTGCAATTAGAAAATTTTGCATATTTCTGTATTTACGCATAAAGATTTTTTATGTTCTTCTTTAACAAAAGAAACCACTTTTCACAATACTTATTTCTACATAATTAGAATGAATTATATTAATTCGCCACACCTCATGACAATTATTGATAACATATATCTGTTGTTTTTCTGCATACATACTAACAAATGGGTTCGATTCATCAAAAGAAGCTAACCATAGCATTTTATTTGAATCAAGGGAAATAGCTAAAATAAATCCATCTCCACCATAACTTCCTTCCCCACAAATAATTTTGCAATTCATTTCTTCTACAATGAGTTCTGCATTTGAATAAGCATAAGTATAATCTATCTCATTGTCACATAATATGTTACATTCTTGTTTGCATAAGGTTCTTGTGCGGTCTGTTCGGACAGATATTTTTATATTATCCACATGACCATCTGAGTACATAATTCCATTTATAATGGGTAAATTTTTGAGATTCATGCCAGCTATTAACCTTTCTTAGAGCTTGTTCCACTTTTCAAACTTAGTTTTTTTATTTTAAACGGACTCTTAAATCTTATGATTAGGTTTATTATAGCATGATAAATAAAAAAAGTCAAGCAAATCACTTGACAAATGTTTAAAAATATGTTAAAATGAAATAAATTAAATCATAATCTGAACAGAAGGCATAGTATTTATGCTATTCGGGTTGCATGGCAACAGCGGTAAATGCACCGCAGGACAGGAAATTTTAGTAACTGTCCTGCGGTTTTTTGTATATTTTTATAACAGGAGGGTATTTTATGACAACTCAACAATCAGAAAAAATTGCTGTAAAAGTCTCAGGTGTTAGTATTATTGGAAATATCATACTTTCATTATTTAAGCTAATTGTCGGTGTGATAGCACATTCTTCGGCTATGATTAGTGATGGATTTCATTCTGCGTCAGACGTGTTCAGTAGTATTATTGTGATTATTGGTGTGAAATTATCATCAAAAAAATCAGACAGCGACCACCCTTACGGACATGAGCGTTTAGAATGTGTTGCATCAATTATATTATCTGTGATTTTAGTAATCACAGGCTGTTTTATCGGACGGGACGCTTTAGAACAAATTTTACATGTGAATACAATAGAATTTGTTATTCCTGATAAATTAGCTATGCTAGCCGGAATTATTTCTATTCTGGTAAAAGAATCTATGTTCTGGTATACAAGGCATTATGCAAAAGCATTAGATTCTGGTGCATTAATGGCGGACGCATGGCATCATAGAAGTGACGCATTATCTTCCATTGGGGCAATCATTGGCATTGCAGGTGCAAGATGTGGCTATCCTGTGTTAGAATCTGTTGCAAGTTTAGTCATTTGTATCTTTATTTTAAAAGCGTCTTATGATATTTTTATAGATGCGATTAACAAGCTAGTTGACCATTCTTGTGATGATACGACAGAAAAGGCAATTCGTTCTTGTGTGTTGACACATGATGAAGTATTAGGGATTGACGAATTAAAAACAAGAGTATTCGGCAATCGAATTTATGCAGATATTGAAATTAGTGTTGATGGCACAAAGACTTTATTTGAAAGTCATGCAATTGCTGAACAAGTGCATAATGCTGTAGAGCAAGAATTTCCGAAATTAAAGCATATTATGGTGCATGTGAACCCGTCAGCCTAAAAATTAAAAAAACCAGAAACATGAATTTGTTTCTGGTTTTAGTTTGATTAATTTATGATAGCTTTTGCAATAGCAATATCTGCTTGCATATCAAGTTCTGGATATTTCTGATTAAGTTCTTCAAAGGTAGATATTATTTTCTGACTCTTAAAGTTGAATGCAATTTCCTCAAAAATTTCTGATATATAGTACAAATCTTCTTTTTTACAATGATTCAAATATAAGATAGTATCATTTTCATTTTGGCTTAATATTTTTGCAATATTATCCCAACATTCATAGATAGAATAACTATCATTTTCATTTGCTTTTTTTCTTTTGCTAAGCCAATCATTTAATTCAATAATATTCATTTTTTGGGTCATAAATCAGTATCAGGGAACACAGGCTGAATAACTAAAATTTTTTTAGTTACTTTTGTTTCGCTTTTTTTAGAGTAAATTTATACAATTAGTTAGGATTTTATGTGAATAGTCTGTACCACTATAATCTATCAATTTTTTTTGAATTTCCAAAATTCCAAATCCTCTATCAGTCAAAATTTGGTATTTCAAAAAAGATTCATGAATAATATTTTTTAATTTTATGGGACAATTTATAAGGATAGTATGTAAATCAGAATATTTTTTGCAATATAAAATTATAAAAATTCTATCATCTATATCAGATTGAAATAAAAAACAAGCATCTTTATAAATTATATCTAAATTACTAATTTCGCTTATATAAGTAAGATAATCAGCATATATGTTATTTATTGATATATTAAGTAACTTTGCAATTTCTTGAATCATATTACTTGCTAACTCTGGAGAAA
>CAMWHN010000271.1 GCA_947174085.1 uncultured Ruminococcus sp. | reverse complement strand
AAGAACCATCTCAAGAGCCGTCTCAAGAACCGTCTCAAGAACCGTCTCAAGAACCGTCTCAAGAACCTTCCCAAGAACCATCTCAAGAGCCTTCTCAAGAACCCTCAGAAATACCATCAGAAACAAAAGAACCAGTAGCACCTGCTATTATAAAAGGTGATATCTCTCTTGACGGAACTGTTAATTTACAAGATGTTATTTTATTACAAAAATATCTGATTGGAAAAGAGCATATTAATCAAACTGCATTCTTATCTGTTGATATGAATGATGATGGTATTGTAAATATCTATGATTTTGCACTGCTGAAAAATGCATTGTTAAGGTCTGATAATTAAAAATGCAGTACAAAGAAATTCGAGCTGTTTATGATAATCATACAATTCGTGTGTATCAAGCCTATCACTCTAAGATTGCAAAAGAAGCTGTCCGGTTAGGAACATTTGGAAAAAATTTTAAATTAACTCGTATGACTTGGATAAAACCGTCTTTTTTATGGATGATGTACCGTTGCGGTTGGGGCTTGAAAGAAAATCAAGAGCATGTATTAGCAATTGATATAAAGCGTCAGGCTTTTGATGAAATTGTAAAAAATGCAGTTGTGTCCAGTTATTCTGCAATTAAAAATAATTTATCTTATCAGGAATGGCAAGAACAAGTAAAAAATTCTGATATTCGGGTACAGTGGGATCCTGAACGGGATATTCAAGGCAATGCATTAGATTATCGTTCCATACAGATAGGACTTCGGGGGCAAGCAGTGAAAGATTATGTACAAGATTGGATTGTAAATATACAAGATATTACAGAATTTGTAATAGATTTAAGAAATAAAAAGCAAAACGGCTTAGATATTAGTGATTTGTTGCCACAAGAAAAAATTTATTTTCCAGAAACATAGGAGGAATTTTTTTCTATGAATAAAAATAAAATCGTTAGCTTTGTGACAGCTCTGGGAATCGTAGCAAGTAGTTTTAGTTTTGCTGTAAATACTTGTGCTGGAGAGATAAAAAATTTGTCACAAGATACAGTAAATTTTTATCAGGAATGGAAAGAAAAATATTTAGCACAAGATAATTATGTAACAGATGAAGACCAGTATTATATTTGGTACAGTGAAGAAAAATATTCTGGTAATCATCAATCTGTTGCAGTGACTGTTTCAGAAGCCCATGGCTATGGCATGTTAATTTTTGCAGAAATGGCTGAATATGATGAAAATGCAAAAAATTATTTTGATGGCATGTATAGATTTTATAAAGCACACCCAAGTAGTATTGGTTCACATCTTATGTCATGGCAACAATGCGATAATGGAACGGCTTTAATTGACGGTGCAGAAGATGGCAGTATGACAGGCGGTGCTTGTGATTCTGCAACAGATGGCGATATGGATATAGCCTATGCGTTATTATTAGCAGATTCTATTTGGGGTAGTGACGGAGAAATTGATTATCTCAGTGAAGCAAAAGCCATGATTGCAGATATTATGCAATATGATGTGAATCATGAATACTGGATATTAACACTTGGTGACTGGGTTTCTGAATGCGATAGTTCTGAAATTTATTATCATGCAACAAGAACATCTGATTTTATTATGTATTATCTGCCAGTATTTGCGGAAGTTTCCGGTGATGAGAATTGGCTGAAAGTTTATGATACTACTTATGATATTATGACTGAAATTACAGCAGAATATCAAAATGGCATCTTACCTGATTTTGTAATCAGAGACGATACAGGCAAATTTATTCCGGCTGGAGCTGATTTTTTAGAAAGTGAATATGATGGCTGTTATTATTATAATGCTTGTCGTACGCCTTGGAGAATCGGTATGGATTATATTATAAATAATAATCAAAATGCAAAGCAATTCGCTGAAAATATTACTAGTTTTATAATAAATAATACAAATAATGACCCTTGGGAAATTATGGCAGGGTATCAACTTAACGGCACAGCAGTTGAAGATTATTCAGATTTGTGTTTTACTGCACCATTTTTGATTGCTTCTAGCTGTACGGATTATACAGAATGGCATGATAATTTGCGTGATGTGATAATTAATTATGGCGAAGATGTTTATTATGGCGATACGATTAAATTATTATGTTTAATTTCAGATGACGGCGGTTGGGTAACGCCTGATATAGATAATAATAAACAAGATGATTTTATCATGGGTGATGTAAATGCAGATAATGAATTTAATCTTACAGATATTATCGCATTACAAAAATGGCTGCATGGTAACGGCAAATTAGCAAACTGGCAAGCAGGAGATTTTGATTTTGATAGCAAAATTAATATTTATGATTTATGCTTGATGAAAAATGCATTGCTGAAATAATTTAAAATAAAGCTCCTGTTTATCTTAACAGGAGCTTTATTTTAAATCAAAAATTGCTTATTTATGAGCGATTACTCTTAATCTTCGATAATCCGCAACCCATTCTTTGCCATTCCAAAGTTTTTCTCTAGTCAATTCTTCCGTCTTTTGAATTATCCTAGCTTGTATATTTTCAGGCATTACTTGCAATTCAGAAATAAAAAACTGTTTTATCCAATTGCATAGCCCTTTTTCATTATCTTTTAATACAGTAGGTCTATCAAAATCATAAATTTTATCAATGATAAATTTATGATTTTCTAATAATTTTCTAAAATTTTCTACTGTAGGGAAATTAAATTTAAGCTTATCATCATAGCCAAAATCTTTACAAACTTCTGCAAAAGCATTTTCTATAATTGCAATATTACCATTTGCACCAAATTCGCAAATTAATAATCCTGTTGGCTTTAACGCCTGATATATATTTTTTAATAATATATCATGATTATCTATCCAATGAAACACAGCATTTGAAAATACAACATCAAATTCTTGTTCAAAAGGCAAAGCAAGTGCATTGCATACTTGAAATTCAATATTTTTAATATTTTTAAACTGTTCCTTTGCTTTTGCAATCATATTTTGGGAGCTGTCAATACCAATAATTCTAGCACCAAAATCAGTTAATTTTACTGTGAGTGTGCCAGTTCCACAACCTAAATCTAATATCACTTGTTTTTTATCTTGAGGAATAAATTCTAATAAATTTTTACCATATTCCGCAACAAAATCATGCTTATTATCATATAAAAT
>CAMWHN010000270.1 GCA_947174085.1 uncultured Ruminococcus sp. | reverse complement strand
CTGTAATATTATATAAAATACGCATGATTTCAGAATCAGAATTATTAAATTTACCAGACATGACACCGGCACTTGCAAAACGTTTTCTGCAAGCAAAAAATGCAAATAGCTTATCAGAATTATTAGCAACTATCAAAACAAAATGCTTTACTATGGCAAGAATCCGGCGTATTATTATATATGCATTGCTTAATATACAAAAACAGGATTTAGTATTAAATCAACCTTATGCAAGAATTTTAGCATTGAATCAAAAAGGCAGTGAATTATTAAGCATACTCAAAAAAACGAGTAATATTCCATTAGGAACATCTTTAAAAAAATTAGCAAATCTTAGCCCAGAAGCAAAAAAATTCGCACAAATAGAAACCTATGCTTCACAGGTCTACGGATTAGCACAAAATAAAATAAATTCTTCTGAACAAGAATTTAGAACAAAAATTAAACTGGAGGATTTTTAATGATACTAACTAATTTAAAAGCCGTAATTTTAGATATGGACGGTACGCTAATTGACTCTATGGGCATTTGGCAAGAAATTGATAAACAATTTTTTGCAGAATATCAGTTAATACCGCCTGAAAATCTTTCTAATCAAGTCAGCAAAATGTCTATGCAAGAATGGGCAGAATATTTTATTAAAAATTTTCATATTCCTTCGACAGAATCTCAAATTATTCAAAAAATTGAAAAAATGGCATTTGATTATTATAATAAAATTATCCCTATGAAGCCTTATGTTTTAGAATTTTTAGATTTTTTAGATGCACATAACTTGCCTTATGGCATTGCAACGGCAAGCTATCGCAGTTCTGCCTATGCTGTATTATCCAGATTAGGCATTAAAGACAGAATGCAATTTATTATGACTGCCGAAAATTTAAAAAATTCAGCTATGTTTCATAATGCCAGTGCTTTTTTACACAGTACACCAGAACAAACACTTATTGTAGAAGATTCTTTGCATTATATTCAAATAGGAAAAACTTATAATTTCAAAACAGCCGTTGTTTATGACAAATTCACCCCGTCTGATGACTGGGAAACGGCAAAACAAATCAGTGATATTTACGGAAATAATCTACAGGAAATTATGCTAAAATTACAAAATTATCTCTGATAATTAATTATTTTTTCTAATTAACAGAATTTAATACACCTAAAAATATCGGCAGATTATTTTCTGTGTCAAGAATACCATAAATAAATGGTCTGTCTAATATAACAGTTTTTCTCTCCAGTATACTACAGCAACCAGCACATGCAACATCGCCAGTAACAGCACTAGCTTTTGTACCGTCCTCAAATACATCAATATGAGTTTTATGCATGATTTCACTAATCGCAAGAGAATTATTTTCAATTTCAGCTATGTTAGAAAAATCAGCATTTTTATCATCAAATGCATTTGGCATACCCATAGCAGATAATATATTTGATAATTTTATATCATAATCATAACTAAATTTAGGCATAGTTGCTATGACATCTTTTGTTTTTTTGGTATAAATTAAATTCCTAAAATTTTCCAATTTTAAATCTTTAATATACTCTATCACAGAAATATTTTTATTTGGCAATAATGCCATAAATGCATAACGTCCGCCTTGATAATATTTTAAAAATCCAATTGCATATTCATCTTCTAAATAATCATCTTCCATAGAATGCATCATTTTAACAGTTTGTTCTTTTCCATTTGCATTTTTAAATTTGCCATTTTGCACCTGATACAATTCATAAGGCGTTTGCCATTTCGCATGAAATGCTATGGCATTAATCAAATATAAAATTGCTTCATCAGAAATTTCATCTAGTAATTTTGAAATCATTGTATTAGTATGCTTATTCACCCATTTGTTAATATCTGTTACAGTACTATCATCAAATAAATCTGTAAAAATAGAGCTATTATAATAATTAGCATTTGTCTGTAAAAAATCTTTTTTTATTTGCATAAATTCATTATCACGAATCCAAATAGAATTTGCTGTCATAAGTTTACAGTTTTTAGTATTTGGCTGTGAAATTCTATGCATATATAAATACTGGTTGAAATCTTCTATTGGCATATTGCTGATAGTTTTTTCAATTTGCGTTTTTGTAGAACCGTTTGCACCGTTTGCTAGCATGCCCAGAGCTTGCACCACAGAATATGGAGAAATCAAAATATTTTGCTTTGAATTGCTTTTATTTACAATATTCTGAAATAATTTTAATGCAAAAGTTATCTGACTATTTATAAAATTTTCATCTGCATGTTTTCCAGTGATTTCTTGAGCATTTATATTTTTACTAAGTTCTTTCATAAAAATTTACCTCTATCATTTATCATTTCATAAAAATTTTAGCATAAAAAAACTTTTTTGTCAACTAAAAATCACGGCTCTATCAAAAAAGCCGTGATTTAAAATTTAATTAAACTTATCTATTAAGCCAACAACATATTCTATAACCGTAAGAGAATCTAACGAGTCAATCATGCTATTATGATTAACATCACCTACCACACATTGTAAATCGGTTGACATTTCTTTTCCGAGAACAATCTTAGTTAATAAAACAACATCTGTCATATCTATAGTGCTATCCATTGTAATATCACCTGTTAGAGGCTTAGCCAAACTAATTTTATAACCTATCGTATCACTTAATGGAAGACTGTTTAATTCATCAGCACTGACAATTAAAATAAAAGAATCAGAATCAGTTTTATCAATTACACAAATGCCATTCTCTTTTAATCGCTGTGATTCACTTATTGTAGTCTCACTTTGGAACTCATGTCTACAAAATTCATCAATTTGAATTGCAAAACGCAAGGAAGAATTATCAGTATTTTCAGAAACTGCTCTTTCTAATAAATAACTCATCAGAATTTCACCAGGTGATGCACAATTGTCATCGATATACATATTATAACCAGCCGCATATACGATATTATCAGACCCTATCACATAATCTGAAAGAAAAGGATTACAATCATCAATTGCTATTACATAATCTGGAGCTGGAGTATAATCATCAAATGCTTTTGTTGCAATCTCTCCTGTAAAAAGAAAACATAATGCCATACTATTAAGAACTGCAATTAATTTTTTCATCATAAAAATCACTCACTTTCATACCAAAATCAATTGTTGAAGAATATGTAT
>CAMWHN010000269.1 GCA_947174085.1 uncultured Ruminococcus sp. | reverse complement strand
ATATTTAACTTATTATCTTGATTAAAATCGCCTGCATTCCAGTTTGCAAGTTTCGTATCTGGGACAGCAAGTAGCCATTTTTTTAGAATAATAATATCTTTTACATCAAATACACCGTCATTATTAATATCACCTGTGATGCTATTTTCAGAAACAACAGGCATTGTAACAACAGTATAACCGTCTTTTTTCAGAGAATCCGCAACAACACTATTTGCATAGACATAAATTTTTGTGCCTTTGTAAAAAGCATTTTCGCCAATTTTTGTGACAGTATTCGGGATAGTCACTTCTCCAAGTTTTATACATGATGCAAATGCATTTGCGCCAATTTCAGAAACCGTATATTCTGTTTGGTTATCTTTTACTTTTGCTGGGATTATAAAAGCAGTTCCTACAGAAAAACCGCTGTTATTTTCCCAAATGCTCCCATCACCAACAGTTGCATTTTTTGTTTTAGAATCTGTTATATAATATACTCCATTGCTATCATGCTGATAAGAAAGCGTTTCTGTTGTGTGATTTAGATTTGTATTTTCTTTGTCTATTTCATAATAAGGATAAAGTCCTATTTTGCCAATAGCAGGAAAAGTATCATCTATGAGTGTGCTTTTATCGTCTTTTGTGGTTGTGAATCCAATAAATTTACAAATATTACCGTTTTTATCTATGATAGTATCTGCAATATTTTTATCTAGCAATGATGAAGCAGAAATTATTTTTTTATTTTCGATTGTTTGGGAAAGTTTATCTTCAAAGCCAATATTACCAGTATAATTCACATCGCCGTCAGCAAGATGAAACGTAACATCATAGCTTTGTGAACCGCCTTCTAAAAATGCAATTGGTGTGATACTAGCATTTGTAATGCCATTTAATTTAGTATAAGTATCAGAACTCCAATAATTTTTACTATCATTAAATGCAAAACTTGTTAAACTGCTTGTTCCGGCAGTAGAATCTGTACAGTTAAATGCACACGCATAAAACGGCACATACATAGCATAAATACCATTTTCTGTAATTTCATGATTGCGAATATTCAAGCCATAAGTTGTATAAGCACTGCCATAGCTGTTGCCATTCACAGTGAAACCTGCATACCATTTGCCAAGACTAATAGGAGCTGTTACACCGTCCATTTTATAAATAAACGTAAAACCATAATGCCCATTTTCTTTAAAATCATAGCCAGAATTTAATAAATTTATAGAATCATTTTCTGTAATTACTTGCTTTTCAGAATGTAAATAAAAACCTGTTGGTTTTTCATCTGTTAATTTTTCAGATTTTGTTTCTTCTTCGCCTGAAATTTTAATACTGCCCATATAATTTGCACAAAGATTCTCGTCATATTGCACATCTTCATTTGCAAATACTGTACAAAAACTTGTATCATATTTTGCGTCTGCGTTTAAATTAGAAATACGCAAATAGATATTCCAATCACCACTATGTATTGTTTTCGGCAATGGTACAGAAATTTTAACAGGATTACTGGAAGTACTGTTCCAATCACTCGCATTAATATCTGTTGTATAAGTAAAAACTGTT
Source organism: uncultured Ruminococcus sp. (assembly GCA_947174085.1). Classification (GTDB taxonomy): domain Bacteria; phylum Bacillota; class Clostridia; order Oscillospirales; family Ruminococcaceae; genus UBA3855. The sequence goes on along the minus strand of CAMWHN010000269.1, from coordinate 1,602 downwards.
TCGCCGTCAGAAAGCAAAATTTCTGTTTCTTTGTCACAAGGTGCATTTGAAAATCCTGTATTTTCAACAGTGAAATTCATTTCCAGTGTATCGCCTGCATTAGCAGAATCTGTAATTTTACTTTCTCTTAAAACAAAGCGATATCCTAGATGAGAGCGTATAAATTGCCAAACAGTCTGTCCATAAAAAGCACTATTATCACAAGATATGCCTAATTTTTTATTTAAATTTTCATCAAATATAAAATCATCATAGCCAATCCAATTCCAACTTGCGATATATTTGCCATTTTCCTGTGTAATTTTTCCATTATAATTATAACTAGATAATCCACAATCGGCATATAATTTTTTAATTTCATCAAGACGAGCTTGCGCTTCTGCCTGTGTGTCATAATTTGCCGTTGCTGTATGTGTTTTATAAATATTGCCATTAATTCTCAAAAGATGCGTATCATACATTTCTTTTAAGGCATATTCTGGTTGCCAAGTTGTATATTTTAATCGCCATTCATCACTGCCGGAAAATTCACCGCCATAAGACGGAGCTGTTGCTAACCAAGCGGTTTCTCCTGCACGGTTAGAATACGTTCCTAAATCTGAATCTGAACCCATATAACCGTCATTATAAAGCCCTACACGAGAAGCTTTTTTGGCAAGTGTTTTATCAGAAATAGTATAAGACATATCTTCCGGTGTAGTGGTAATTCCGCAATAATCTAACAACCATTGCCGGAATGTATTAGGAGTCCGAATCAGCACAGGAATCGGGTCGGGAACAATTGTTAAAAAACTATCCAGCACTTGTGCTTTTGATGACAAGTCTGTATATTTTCCGCCCCACTGTTCGCCCCAGCTTCCAACAAAACCAGTTTCTACAAATGAGATAACATCACTATAATTATCAAGTAATTTGCTATCACCGATTTGTGAAATATGCTTTAATACCTGTGAAAAATTTTCTGGTTCTGGATTGGTTGTCCCGTTATCATCATAACGAAATCTAATTCCAACAGTTACGTTATTTGCTCTTGCAGATTGCAATGTATTTTCCAGACTTTCAAAAAAAACAGTATCAAAATCATAATCTGTATTACTGGCATTCATACCAGAAGAATATCCGCCAATTCCAATTAATAACAAAGAATAATGTGTTACATTAGTAGACCAGTTTTTATTTGGCTCAGCTTTTATCCATAGAGAAGATGTATAACCACAATCACACGGTTCAGGTGTATAGATTGTACTTTCTGTGTAGTTAATACCAGAATCTTTTAGTATTGCATTTGCAGAAATACAAGACATATTAGAAAATAAATTTAATAAGATAGCACTTACTGACGCAATCGCCATTGTTTTTTTCATAAAACAAATTCACCCTTTCGATTAATATAATAATTATTATTATACCACAGATTCAGATTTTTTTCAAGTGATATTTTATTTTCTTCACACAAATCAATTTTTAAAATTTTATTAGAACTTTAATGCAAAAAACCGATGTTTTTATGATTGAATATTAAAATTTTCAGCAAAACGATAGTTTTGTACAAAAGTTTTTGTCAAACTTTTTTCAAAAAGTTTGCAGGGTGCGGGATAGCGT
>CAMWHN010000268.1 GCA_947174085.1 uncultured Ruminococcus sp. | reverse complement strand
ATTCAGCCGAATTTGTCGATTTGGCTAGAATCTCCGAGAATTATTGCCAATGAAATTAATTATGATAAAAAATTACAGGAGTTATATCAAAAAGGCTATCGGCATTTAATTTGTCATAATTTGGCAGATATTAAAATTGGTAAAAAAATAGGATTTATTTTACATGGCGGTTTTGGTTTAAACTGCACAAATTCTATGACAGTATATTTTTTAAAACAACTAGGCTTACAAGATATTACAGTGTCTTATGAGTTGCGTGCCAAAGCTTTCAAAAATTTAACGCAAGTCTTACCCTGTGGGGCTTATATTTACGGCAGATTGCCTATGATGTTATTGCGAATATGTCCGATTAAAGCACAGGACGGCTGTCGGCATAAGAATTGCTTTTTAATTGACAGAACCGGCAGAAAATTTCCTATTTTGTGTCATCAGGATTATCAGGAATTAATAAATTCTGAAATTTTATTTTTAGCAGATAAATTGCAGAGTTTTGAAAATTTAGATTACTGGGATTTTTATTTTACTGATGAGAATCCCGAACAAATACAGGAAATTTTACAAGATTATAATAATAATAATTTTAAGCAAATGCCTGTAAATAGAACAAATGGGTTATATTTCAAAGGAGGTTTATTTTAATGCAAGTGTATTTTAAAAAATTAAAATCAAATGCTATCTTGCCAAAACGTGCAACGCCATTCAGTGCCGGAGCTGATTTATTTGCATGTCTGGATAAACCAGTTGTTGTGAAACCAAATGAAACTGTTATGATTCCATTAGGAATTGCTTCACAGACTTCAAAACAAGATATTACTATGCTAGTATTTGCACGTTCTGGATTAGCTTCAAAATTTGGTATTACACTAGCAAATGCTGTAGGTGTAGTAGACAGCGATTACAGAGGTGAATGGATAGTTCCGTTGCATAATATTAGCAAACAAGATTTTATTGTAGAGCATGGCATGCGAATTGCACAAATGGTGATAACACCAGTAATATTTCCAGAAATTTTAGAAGTAAATCAGCTTGACGAAACAGAACGGGGCAATTCCGGTTTTGGGTCAAGTGGCTTACAGTAAGGAGTTGAAAACATGCAACAAGGCGTACTAAAAGGAATGTTAATGTTTGCATTATTATTAGCTGCTGTGATTTTAGGCAGTTTAATCGGAGATTTTTCCAGAACTATTGGCGGTATTGAATGGCTCGGACGGTCATTTGATATTGGTGTTCCTACGTTTGATTTGAATTTAAAAATATTTGTAATTACGTTAGGATTTGAAATACATGTCACTGTTTCGGAAATTATCATGATTTTAGTAGGAATTTTAAGCTATCCTAAAGTCGCAAAAATTTTGTTTAGCTAATTTTTTTTGTTTCCAAAAAATATTTCCGGATAATTAAAAAAATATAAAAAAAAAACTTGTGTCCGGATAAAAATCATGGTATAATATTTTTAGGAAATAATTTATTTAGATAAGAGAGAACAAGAACAAAAGGAGAGAAGACATGTTTACAAAAGATATTGGCATTGATTTAGGCACAGCAAATACGTTAGTATATATGCGTGGCAAAGGAATTGTGCTTCGTGAGCCGTCTGTTGTGGCGGTTCATACCAGAACAGAAAAAGCAAGATATGTCGGCAAAGATGCAAAACAGATTATTGGACGTACTCCGGGGTCGATAGTAGCTGTGAGACCCTTAAAAGAAGGCGTTATTGCAGATTTTGATTTGACTGTTACGATGTTGCAGGAATTTATTCATAAGGCATTAAAAGGACATATTTTCACAAAGGCTAGAGTTATTATTTGTATTCCGTCTGGTGTAACTTCTGTAGAACGAAATGCCGTAAGAGAAGCGACAGAAAGTGCTGGTGTGAAACAAGTATTTATTATTGAAGAACCTATGGCAGCCGCAATTGGTGCAGGATTGCCGACAATAGAACCAACTGGCAGTATGATTGTAGATATTGGTGGCGGTACGAGTGAAGTTGCTGTTATTTCTATGGGTGGGATTGTAACTTCACATTCTGTAAAATGTGCCGGTGATGCATTTGATTCAGCAATTATGAATTTTGTCAAGAAAAAATATAATTTATTAATCGGCGAACGAACAGCAGAAAATGTAAAATTAACGATTGGGTCGGCATTTCCGGGTGAAAATGAAGATTCTATGGAAATTAAAGGCAGGAATTTATTAAATGGCTTGCCGGAAAATGTTAATGTTTCTTCGGCTGAAATTCGTGACGCTATGGTAGAGCCTTTGTCAAGAATATTAGATGCTATTAAATCTACGCTTGAAGAAACACCGCCGGAATTGTCCGCAGATATTATTGACCAAGGGATTACGCTTGCAGGCGGTGGAGCTTTGTTGCGTGGACTTGATAAATTAATTAATCGTGAAACAGGAATACCAGTGTATATTGCAGAATATCCGTTGGATTGCGTAGCAGAGGGTGCTGGAAAAGTACTTGAAAATATGGATAAATATCAGGATACGCTTGTGGAATATTTAAAATATTACGAGAAATAAGGTGCAGTATACTATGATGAATTTTCTGAAAAGTATAAAATTTAGAATTATGATTTGCTTACTAGCATTGCTGATTGGTGTCATGCTATATGCAGTGTTTGTCGGAGGTTATACAATCAGTACGATTAGTTTATTTAATACGATAACTGCGCCATTTCAAAAGGCTTCTAATGCAATTTCAGAAAAAGTAGAATATGCATTAGATTTATATCGCAATGCAGAAAGTTATTATCAGGAAAACAGAGAATTGCGACAGGAAATTAATAAAATTCATACAGAACTTGCAGATTATGAAGATACGAAAGCAGAATTAGAAAGATTACAGGCTTTTATTGGCATTAAAGAAAAACATGATGATTATTCTATGACTGCGCCTTTTGATGTAATAGGCTATGTCACGAATGATGTCTATGGGTCTTTTATGATTGATGGTGGCTCTGATGATGGGATTAGTTTATATGATACGGTTGTTAGTGATTTGGGACTTGTTGGCGTAATTACAGAGCTTGGTGAGCATACGTCAAAAGTAACAACGATTTTATCACCGGATTTATCTGTCTCAGCGTGTACGAGTTCTTCGAGAGAAAAAGGAATTTTAACGGGAAGTATTTCACTTGCTATGGACGGGCTTTGCAAATTAGAATATTTAGATA
>CAMWHN010000267.1 GCA_947174085.1 uncultured Ruminococcus sp. | reverse complement strand
ATTATAGATTTGATTTTAATTATTATAAATCATTTTTATGATAAAAACGGCAATCATTTACAGTAAATTTTTGATTTCAAGAGCAGAATCTAAGATTTTGCTCTTGAAAAATTTTTAAAAAACTACTTGACAAATTTTTAAAATTATGCTATAATAGATAAGGTTCGTGAAATACGAATTGCTGATGTGGCACAGTCGGTAGCGCAACGCCTTGGTAAGGCGTAGGTCACCGGTTCAAATCCGGTCATCAGCTTTGATTTCAAAACAAGCATTTTCTTAGTTTTAGAAAATGCTTGTTTTATTTTTTTAGCTAATTATTATTTGAAAAATTTTAAAATCATTCATTTTATATAAATAATTCTAATTTATTTTATCTAATATGACAATTATTAGCTTTATTCTAAAAAAATACTTGACAAGTTTTGCATTTACAGGTATAATATATAAGTAGTTAGCAATTAACAACTTTTGAAACATAGGGAGGATTATAAATGTTGTCATTAAAAAACGCTGTTGAGGGTCAGGAATATACTGTTTGTGAAATTCAAAGTGATGATGATGAATTAAATGAATTTCTATTCCGATTGGGGTGCTATAGTGGTGAATCTGTTACAGTAGTTTCCCGAAAGAAAAGCAGTTGTGTGATTGCTGTCAAAGACGGAAGATATAATATTGATAATCAACTTGCGGAAGTTATTTTAGTAAAGTAAAAAAAATAGTGATAATTGGTTATTTTCTATCAGTTGTCACGTTTTTTTAAACATATGTTAGCATAGGGTAACTTATAATCAAAATTTCAGATTATAAAATAAAAAAATATTTCCAAGGAGGTTTTTTTATGAGAATTGCCTTAACTGGCAACCCGAACTCGGGGAAAACTACAATGTATAACGCTTTGACAGGGCGTAATGAATCTGTCGGAAACTGGGCTGGTGTTACGGTTGACAAAAATGAACATGCAATTAAAAAATCATATTGCCCTGATGATAAGCAATTAATTGCTGTTGACTTACCGGGAGCTTATTCTATGTCACCTTTCACGAGCGAAGAAAGTATTACAAGTTCTTATGTAAAAAAAGAAAAACCTGATGTAATTATTAATATCGTAGATGCTACGAATTTAAGCCGAAGTTTATTTTTTACAACACAATTGCTTGAACTTGGAATCCCTGTTGTTGTTGCGCTTAACAAAGCTGATATTAATAAGAAAAAACAGACGAAAATTGATGCCAAAAAACTTTCTGAAAAATTAGGCTGTCCAGTTATTAATACGATTTCTACTTCGTCTGATGGTTTGAAAGATGTTATAAAATCTGCAGTTGCTTGTGCAGGAAAAGACCAAACAGCACCCTATACACAAGGCGATATTGATTTAACAGATAAATCTATTGTTGAAAATGCTGACAGAAAACGATTTGATTTTGTCAATCAAATTGTTTCTGAAGTAGAAAAGCGTAAAATACTTACCAAAGAAATAAATATTAATGATAAAATTGATAGTATTATCACACATAAAATTATAGGTATTCCGATTTTTGCAGTTGTCATGTTTTTAGTTTTCCAGATTTCACAAGTATGGGTAGGGCCATTTATTGCAGATGCTCTTGTTGGCGTGCTTGAAGCATTCCAAGAATGGGTCGCAAGCTTATTGGAAAATGCTTCTCCGTTGTTGTCATCACTTCTTGTAGATGGTATTATTGGCGGTGTCATTGCAGTTTTAGGATTCTTGCCATTAGTTATGGTAATGTATTTCCTGATTTCTTTGCTGGAAGACTGTGGATATATGGCTCGTGTTGCAGTAGTTCTCGACCCAATTTTCAAAAAAGTTGGTCTTTCCGGAAAATCTGTTGTACCTTTTGTCATTGGTGTTGGCTGCGGTGTTCCGGGGATTATGGCAAGTCGTACAATCAGAAACGAACGTGAACGCAGAGCAACAGCAATGCTTGTACCGTTCATGCCATGCGGTGCGAAAATTCCAGTCATTTCGCTTTTTGCAGGTGCATTTTTTGAAGATTCCGGTTGGGTTAGTACGCTTGTATATTTTACAGGTATTGTATTAATTTTCCTGTGCGCATTGCTTGTGAATAAAATTGCAGGCTACAAAGCAAGAAAATCGTTTTTTATTATCGAATTACCAGAATATAAAGCTCCCTCACTGTTTGGCGCATTTAAATCTATGTGTAGTCGTGGTTGGGCATATATCGTAAAAGCTTCTACAATTATTTTGCTCTGTAACACAATTGTTCAGTTAATGCAAACATTTGATTGGCATTTGCAAGTTGCTGAACAAGCAGACACTTCTATTCTTGCTTCTATTGCGAGTCCATTTGCGTATATTCTTGTTCCAATCGTGGGTGTTCTTAGTTGGCAACTTGCAGCAGCCGCTGTAACAGGCTTTATTGCAAAAGAAAACGTTGTTGGTACATTAGCTGTTTGTTTCGTAGGACTTGAAAATTTAATTGATACAGAAGAACTTGAACTTTTAGAGGGCGCAGGCGCAAATGTTGCAGCTGTTATGGCAATTACTAAAGTTGCGGCTCTTGCATATCTTATGTTTAATCTTTATACACCGCCATGTTTTGCCGCTATTGGTGCTATGAACTCCGAAATGAAAAGTGCAAAATGGTTATGGGGTGGCATTGGCTTACAAATTTGTGTAGGTTACACTATTGCATATCTTGTTTATACAATCGGCACATTGGCTACAGCTCCGGATACTCTAAATATAGGTGCGGCAATTGGTGGATTTATCGCTGTTGCAATTATGATTATCAGTATTATAATATTAATTAATCATACTAACAAGAGTATCAAAGCAGAATATGCATTGGCAAAATAATTATGGAAAATATTATTATAATAATTATTATTGCAGTGATTATCATTAGCATTTGCATTTATTTATACAAAGAAAAAAAACGTGGAAATAAATGCATAGGTTGTCCCTATGGAAAACAATGTGGTGGCAATTGCAGTGGAACTTGCAAAGATAAGCAATCAAATCATAATGCAAAATAAACAAAAAGGCAAGAGACTTTATTTTTACAGTTTCTTGCCTTAATTTATATATATTATATACGGAGGATTTTTATGGAAAATTTAATTATTATTTTAATTATTATTATAATTATATTTATCAGCATTATTTATACAGTAAAGCATTTCAAAGGCGAAAGTGATTGCTGTGGTGGAG
>CAMWHN010000266.1 GCA_947174085.1 uncultured Ruminococcus sp. | reverse complement strand
TAATAATGCAGATATAGTAATTTCGGACGAGGAATATGCTTTATTTTTAAAAAATAATCTTAAAGTTTTGGGCTGTTATGAATATGAAAATAATAAAGTTCTGTACAATGTGACAAAGTCAACAGAAATCGTTGCGGAAAAGGATATAAAAGGTGCTTATTTCATGATTGACGCAGGAGGCTATCTTGCAGATGATACTCAAAACTCAAACTATGTAAGAATCATCAACTGCATGGAAGAACCATTCATGAACGGACTTAAAAAGCTTAATTTTATTGAAGATATTTATAATGCAAGATATCATTAATATAAATCAGGAGGTAATTATTATGGGAGGTAAAAGAACAACATGGATTAAGTGCAGAAATACATCTGTTCGTGGAATTATCGGTTTTTATCTTGATACTTGTGGTACAGAATATTTTTTATGCACTCAGAAATTCAGAAAAGGAACATGGGCTTTTTATCAGAACGGCGTTCCGTACAAAATAGCAATTGACTATAGCAAGGTGCATTATGACCATGCAATATTAAATGTTATGAAAAGAATACAAAGCAGTATTTTATATCTTGAAAAAAACGAAAATATTTATATTCCTGAAAGAAATAATAAAAAGAAAATGAAATTGTATCTGTTATATGGACATTGATTTTACAAGAACTAATATTAATATGATATAATAAATGCATAGTTGAACAAAACAGGAAATATTTCCTGAATATCTTGATTCTATTTTAACATGCCGGCATAAAAAATCAAGAAAAAATAAAGAAAGAAGGATTTAAAGATGAATAATTGTACTATTTTGTCAAATGGTAAAGAGTTACAGTTCACTTGCAAGAACGAGGAAGAAAAGTCTATTATGACAATCAAACAGCAAATTTTAGGTGAACTGGAGTCACTTATCTATCAAGGCTATCATGAATTTTGGCTCAACTGTGAGTATGGTGTTCCAATGTGGACAGCAGAAATGCTTTGTAATATCATGAAAAAATACTATGATGTGAAACTGCATATTGCTGTTCCCTACGAGGAACAGTCGTGCAACTGGAACGAGGAACAGCGTGACAGATATTTCCGTATACATGAGCAAGCTGACAGCGTTGTTTTCGTCAATAGACAATATCATTCTGAATGCTATCATGATGCGGAACAATATATGCTGGAACGTAGTAAATTATTATGTTTATTCGGTTCTCCTGCGGATAATCTGCATGCAGTGAAAATGGCAGAATCACTTGGCAAAGAAGTAATCTTTATTGAATAAACAGAAAAAGCCTGCTATTGATTTTTGAAAAATCAATAGCAAGGCGCATAAAAGAAAAGCAGAAATAAGGAGGAGTTTTAGATGTATGAAAATTACAGAAAAGATGATATTGAAAAGCATATTAAAAGTATAGGCTTTCACCCGTTAGATGTAATGGTAGCAGGTGCTACAGGCGCAGGAAAGTCTTCAACTATGAATGGCTTTTTTAATAGAACCGTTGCAAAAGTTGGGGAAGGTGTAGACCCTGAAACAATGCAACTTGATTCTTACAGTCTTACAGAAACTATGCGTTTTTGGGATACTCCGGGATTGGGTGATGGTTTCAGGCGTGATGAGGAACATTCTAAGAAAATGTCTGATTTGTTATTAAAAACACATCATGATAATTACTATTTTCTTGACATGGTACTTGTGATTGTTGAAGCAGGAACAAGAGATATCGGAACTACAAATAAACTTCTTGAGCAGGTTATATTAAAAAATTTTCCGCCAGAAAGAGTTGTAATTGCTCTTAATCAGGCAGATTTCGCAATGAAAGGCAAGCATTGGAATCCGGTTTCTAATCGCCCTGATGAAATTTTACATCAATTTCTTGAAGAACGTGCAATTTCTGTTCAGAAAAGAATATTGGAATCCACAGGACTTAATGTGTGTAAGCCCGTATATTATTCAGCTAAATATCATTATAATATTGATAAGCTGTATGATTTGATTATTGACAATATGCCTAGCGAACCAAGAAAAGTCCACTGAAAAAGTTAACAAGCTTTTAATAGCTGTTATAGACTGAAATTTTATTTTTTGAAAGGAAGTATGTAGAATGAACAACGAAAGAAAAATGTTCGATGACCTTGCAGAAGAAATTAATGCCATGTCTGATATTCCAGAGGAAGCAAAGAAAAAAATTCTTGCAAATCTTATCAGAGCAAAAAATGAACCTGTTAATATGCTTATTACAGGACCTACAGGCTGTGGTAAAAGCTCTACTATCAATGCCATGTTCAATATGGAAGTAGCAAAAGTAGGTGTAGGCGTAGACCCTGAAACTATGAAAATTCAGGATTATCATCTTGGTAATCTTACGATTTATGATAGTCCGGGTCTTGGTGACGGCAAGGAACGTGATATTGCTCATGCAAAAAAAATTACAGAACTGCTTCACCGCCGTGATTCTCAAGGAAATGCACTGATTGACTTAGTTCTTGTCATTGTTGACGGAAGTACACGAGATTTGGGAACAACTTATGAACTGATTGAAAATGTAATTATTCCTGCTCTTGGTGAGGAACGTCACAAAAGACTTCTTATTGCAGTCAATCAGGCAGACGTTGCTATGAAAGGAAGATACTGGGATTCGAAAAATTGTAAACCAGAAGAAAAACTGCTTGAATTTCTTAATCAAAAAGTCCGTTCCATTAAAGAACGTATTTTAACTAACACAGGTGTAGAAGTTGACCCTATTTTCTACAGTGCGGGCTACAAAGAAGAAGGTGAACAGCAGTTACCGCCTTATAATCTTTCCAAGCTTATGTGTTATATTATGAGGGCAATACCTGCTAAAAAGAGACTTGTTGTTGCAGAAAAATGCAATCCTGATGAGAAGATGTGGAAAAAATCCGATGAACTTGAGGATTATCAGCAGGAAATTAAAGAATCCCTTGTTGAATCCGTATGTGAAGGAGCAGAAAGGGGTGCTGATATCGGCGGAGATATAGGCGGTGCTATCGGAGGTATATTCGGTTCTGTTGGTGAAACAGTCGGTTCTGCTATCGGAAGCGTTATTGGCGGAGTTATTGGAGCTGTAGGCGGATTTTTAGGCGGACTTTTCGGCTGAGGAAGATGTTCCAGAGATGGTGGATTTTTTCAGCAGATGGTAATCTTCTGAAATATAGCTTAATTTATACATAATTCATAAATTATTTCTTGCTTATTTACTTCCTGTATGATATAATAT
>CAMWHN010000265.1 GCA_947174085.1 uncultured Ruminococcus sp. | reverse complement strand
ATTAAATATCAAGTTAGAGTTAAAATGCTGGATATAAAGATACGGAGGAATTTGTTTAATGGAACACGAAATTTTAAAGGATTTTGTCACTGTTAAAAATGTTGATTTAAATTTAATTAGTAGATATGAAAAAATACTTCCAGAAGGAATCCTTTCTCTTTGGAAAGAAAAAGGATTTGGAACTTTTTATGGCGGTTATTTGAAAACAATCAATCCTGATGAGTATAAGTCACTTATTGAAAGCTCTTATTTTATGGGTGATGTGTCTATTCCTATTTTTGCAACTGCATTTGGTGATATTCTTACATGGGAAGAGAACAGATATGTAGGAATCCTCAAATATAGATTTGGTGAAGATGATATAATATCAGATGGTTTTAAATATTTTTATGATATTATTTCTGATAATGAATGTGCATCAGATTATTTTACAATTGATAAATATAATATGGCAATAAAAAAATATGGTGAATTAGAATATAATGAATGTTTTGGATATGTTCCATTACTTGCTCTAGGTGGTCAGGATTCTATAAATAACTTAAAGAAAGTTAAAATGCGAGAGCATATTAATTTGATGATAGAGCTGATAGGAGAAATCTAAGAAGTACTATTGGTCAACTACCCTCACTTTCGTTTGCTTAGAAGCAGGGGGATTCTGCCGAGAATAGGATAAAATGCAGTCTATCGTATATTTAGTTTATAAGACTTGTCCAAACGAAAAAACACTATGTACCCGGATGCCATACTAGGACATCCGGCGGTGCTGAATTATTTGCAGCACTGATTTTCAGCATTATCGCAGCATTCAAAATCGTTGTCAATATAGTGAGCGATAAAGCGTGCCTTGAAATTCCGTTCATTGCAGATAGAGCATGGTGAACCAGAAACATCTAAGCTCTCCGGCAGTACAAACTTGATGCATCGAACAATCACATCTCTGCATGTTTCATTCGTATGAGCAGGAATAACCATTGTTTTCATACCTCTTTTGTACTCATTTCCTTCATTGTCTACTTCATTGAGAATTGCTGCCAGTGCTACCCGCTTATTGGGGCATACATTTCTTACTGTGACATCTAGCTTTGCAATACGTCCAAGCGAATCCATACCAAGTTTGCCTGCATCTAGTTCGACTGTATCTTCACAGCCATCAACAGAAAGCTCTACAGGATTTGGACACGTTTCAGGGTTGACAACAACATCACAGTCCACTTCCAGTTCCGGAGATGGAAAAGTCACTGTGTTACCCTCTGTATCACTGTAGCTGATGGATTCGTTTACCTCAACAGTACCAGAGCAGGAACCAACATGCTTGACTGTGAACTCCAGTTCAGCTCCTTCACTTTGGTTCACACCCAGTTCGTCAATCTTCCATTGCACTGAGGTTGCATCTATCAGACTTGCAGTACCCTTTGAGGGCATTGACACAGCAGTAATTCTGAAACATGGGGAAACTTTGTCAGTGATTACAATATTTGTAGCACCCGGCTTGGAGATGTTACGAGCAAGCTCAGCAAAAATCTCTTCCAGTTCCGCAGCATCAGGCGTAATCGCTACATAAGAGGAAGATGGCTTAGATGCCCAATCTTCCAGCGTATTCACATCAATTCCGTCATTGCCGGACAGACCAATGCAGTAGATAATTGTTCCTGCTGCTCTAGCCGCAGCTGCAACAGGGCTGGGATCAGCTCCCGTGGTAGTCTTGCCGTCAGTAAACATTACCATTACTTGTGCATTAGATGATGGAGGTGTCAGCAATTCAGAAGCTTTGGTAAATGCATCTGCATGGTTCGTATCACCATCAGCAGACAAAGCGTCTACTGCTGTCTTTAAGTCGCTGACAGAAGTAATCAGCTGTGTGTCTTGTGTGGCTGTATCGGCAAAGCTAACAACTGCAATGCGGCTGCCAGAGCCAATCTGCCCATTAGTACCGCCAGTTGCTTCAGCAATAATGTCAATAAAGGCTTTAGCACCAATCTTCAGGTTAGCAAGAGCGTTTCCAGCCATGCTTCCAGATCGGTCAAGAATCAGAACAATATCAGTAGGATTCTCTTCAATATCAGGAGCTGCCGTCAAAGACAGTTTTACTTGAAAAGAATCTTTACAGTTAATGCGCATTGTGCTGAGTTCTTTATTTGAATTGGTAATGCCCATTCAATCAATTCCTTTCTGAGCCTTGTTTTGTAGACTCAATGTATCATATGCTGATTGGAATCTGAATGACACAATAATTTAAAAAATAAATGAAATAAAGTGTGTTACCACGCAAATCAATTTTCAGAATTTGACAGAATATGGTATATCTGTGTATGTGGAAAATGATAAAAACAGAATCACTCAATCAATATTTTGCAGGTGTGGTTGGTAGAAATTAATTTTCATGTCATAAAAATAATAAGACTTGCAATTTTCTTAAAACTATGCTATAATATAACAAATTATATTAGCAAGGAGATTTTTTCATGAAAATTATTGGTATTATCGGCGCAATGCCGTCTGAACTCAAAGATATTCAATCTGCACAGGTAAATGCTATTAAAACTGAACTCGCAGGCTATGAATTTCATGAGAGCATGCACGGCAATAATAAAATTATTTCTGTTTGTTGTGGGATTGGCAAAGTTAATTCTGCTATCTGCACACAAATTCTAATTGACAAATTTCAAGTAGATCAAATTATTAATACAGGCATTGCCGGTGGTATGAAAGCAGATATTAAAATATTAGAAATTGTTATTTCAACAAGTGTATTGTCTCATGATTTAGATGCGCATTTTCTGGCTGATTATCCGCCATATCATGCAGAATTTGAAGCAGATAGCAAATTACAGGCACTTGCAAAATCTATCTGTGACAAGAAGCAAATTATTACACATGCTGGAAAAATTATTTCAGGTGATATATTTGTAACAGACAGTGTCATCAAAGCAAAATTAATCACAAAATATAACCCTTATGCCGTGGATATGGAAACTTCTGCCATTGGGCAATGTGCATGGCGAAATCAAATTCCATTTGTTAGTATCAGATGTATTTCTGATTTAGCAGACGATGATGGCGCAATGTCTTTTGATAATTTTGAAAAACTTGCTGCCAAGCGAGTGGCTGAAATTGTCTTGACAATGTGTGAAAAAGATTAGAAAATAGAAATTAGCTCTGATAATTTTAATTATAAAAAAAGGTGATTATATGGAATTACTAAAAATAACAGCACATTCTTCTGAAGAAGTT
>CAMWHN010000264.1 GCA_947174085.1 uncultured Ruminococcus sp. | reverse complement strand
TGATTATTCTAAAATAATAGTAATAGGTTCATCAGCAGGTGCGCATTTAGGCGCATTGTTATGCTATGACTTGAAACAACAAGAAAAATATGGCATTAATGCAAGTGAATTTAGCAGTTTTATTAGTCTTGGCGGACCTTTATGCTTTGATTTGCCTCAGACATATTCACTTAATAAATTAATGAAAGATTTATTTTCTAGTAAAGATTTGTCAGTTTGGAAACAAGGCGAACCGATTTCAAAACTTGCAAGTGGACAAAATACAAGAATGTTAATTATTCAAAGTAAGCATGATGGAGTGGTAGGATTTCAGCAAGCAGAAAAATTTTATAAAAAAGCAATTATGCTTGGCATTTCGGCTGAATTATGTGATGTATTAGAAAAGCAAAATACACATTCTGCTTATAGTGCTGGTATTTTTTTAAAAGAACCAGAAGAATCTTTAACATTGTGTAAAGTGTTTAACTGGATTGCAGATTAATTTTATATATTTTGGAGTTTTTGTATATGCCTAAGAAAAAAATCAGTATTTGTAGTGAATGTGGGAGCGAATATTTAAAATTAAAATCAAAAATGCAAGCTCTTTGTCCGGAATGTGTGCATGTTTTATATGGCTACCAAACATGTGAGCATATATTTACAAATGGAAGATGTAGCAAGTGTTTTTGGAATGGAAAGCAAAGTAATTATATTAAATTATTAAAAAATAAAATTAATATGCCAAATTAAAATTTATGGAGGGATAAAATTGAGTATTAGAAAAGCAAATTTATCAGATTTAGATATGATTAAAAAAATTGTTACTATCACAATTTCTGATATTTATCCGCATTACTATCCTAAAGGAGCAGTAGATTTTTTTCTTGCACACCATAAAGAGAGTAATATTATTAATGATATAAAGTTAAATCAAGTTTTTTTATGTTTCAATTCAGAAAAAAATATTGTCGGAACAGTTACAATAAAAGCAAATGGAATAAGTCGTTTGTTTGTGTTACCTGATTATCAGGGCAATGGTTATGGAAGTGAAATGCTTAATTATGCTGAAAAAATTATTTTTGATAATTATACTGAAGTTCAAATTGATGCTTCATTGCCTGCAAAAGGAATTTATTAAAAAAAAGGATATAAAGAAATTGCATATCATAGCATTAGAACAAAAAACAATGATTTTTTATGCTACGATGTTATGATAAAATCAAAATAAATTATTTAAAATTTAGAAAAGGAGCTGTTTTTTATGCAAATGATAACACTTGTATTAGGAGAATTAGGTGCAAATTGCTATCTATTAGACTGTGGCAATAACGAAGTCATTGTAATTGATATTGGCGGTACACCACAAAAAGTACTAAATATTTTAAAAACAGACAATTTAAATTTAAAAGCAATTTTATTAACACATGGGCATTATGACCATGTAGCAGGTGTAGAATCTGTTAGACAAGCAACAGGTGCGGAAGTTTATATTCATGAAAAAGATGCGATTATGCTTGAAAGTGGTGAAGCAAATCTTGCTTATCAATTGACAAATGAAATCTATCAGCCTGTGCAGAAATATCAAGTGATACAAGACGGTGATATTTTAAAAATTGGTAATCTTGAAATTCAAGTGATGCATACTGCGGGGCATACGTCAGGAAGTGTTTGCTATATTATCGGTAATCAAATGTTTTGCGGTGATACACTATTTAAGGGCAGTATTGGACGCACGGATTTAGGCGGAAATGTTGCAGATATGCGAGAGTCTCTGAAAAAAATTGCTTCTTTACAACAAGATTATCAGCTTTATGCAGGGCATTTCTCTCCGTCAACACTTGCATTTGAAAAAAAACATAATCCTTATTTGAGGGAATTTGTATGAAACAAGATTTTCAATATGCATTAATTTTCAAAGGGCATAGCTTTGAATACGAAGTACAGGCAATTGCAAAATTATTTATTCCTGTGAGATTTCAGTTATGCCAAAATGGAAGTATTCCAGAAGATACTCCAAATCGAATTTACACAGAAATTAGCCTGTCAGATAATTCACAATTGCAAACTTTAATCATAAAAATTTTATTACACGGCAGGTCAGAAGAATTTTATCAAGAAGTTTCTGAAAATCTTAGTGAGGAAGATTTAGAATATGCATTATGTAAATTACTATATACAAGTTTAAAAAAATTAACAGGGTATCAACCACCTTGGGGCATGCTCACAGGCATTAGACCAGTTAGAAAAGTATTACAAGAACTTGATAACAATTTCACACCTGAACAAGCTTGCCGGAATTTGCAGAAAAAATATTTTATTTCAGACGAAAAAATAAAACTCGCCTGTGATGTAGCTTTAATCCAAAAGCCAATTTTGCCACATAGTAAAAAGGAAATCGGCTTATATATTGCGATTCCGTTTTGTCCAACAAGATGTAGTTATTGTTCGTTTGTGTCACATTCTATGGATACGGCAAAGCAATTAATTCCAGATTATATTATCAAACTCTGTGAAGAAATTGCAATTTTAGGGGAAATTATTAAGAAATTTCATTTATCTGTGCAGTCAATTTATATTGGCGGAGGTACACCAACTGCAATTTCTGCAAAGCAATTACAGCAAGTTATGCAAGCAATTGAAAATCATATTGACATACAACATGCAAAAGAATATACAGTAGAAGCCGGACGTGCGGACACTATCACAGAAGAAAAATTACAAGTAATTAAAAATATGCATGCAACTAGAATTTCCGTGAATCCTCAAACTTTACAAGATAATGTGTTACAAGCTATTGGGCGATGTCATACGGCACAACAAGTAATTGATGCATTTTTATTAGCTCGAACATTAGGCTTTACAGATATTAATATGGATTTAATTGCTGGCTTGCCGACTGATACTTATGAAGGTTTTTTAGATACATTAGAACATGTAATTGCTTTACAACCGGATAGCATTACTGTTCACACACTAACATTAAAGCGTTCGGCAGATTTATACGGCTCTACACAGAATACAGAAATTCCAGTTATTGAACAAATGGCGAAACTCTCAGCTAAATTACTTCCTGAAAATAATTATCAGCCTTATTATTTATATAGACAAAAAAATACAATCGGAAATCTTGAAAATGTTGGTTATGCACATTCTGGGAAAGAAAATTTATATAATATTTTAATCATGGACGAAACACAAACTATTTTAGGTGCAGGCTGTTCGGCATCTAGTAAAATTGTTAATTATAATAATATTACAAG
>CAMWHN010000263.1 GCA_947174085.1 uncultured Ruminococcus sp. | reverse complement strand
CAACAGACAGTGCGACGTCTTATGGACTACTAGGTGAAGCGCCGACCTTTACTTTACAAAGGATTTATATGTTTTAACATCTTTTTATAATTTTACTTCAACTGTTAGCAATCTCCCAGTATAAAAATTCTAATCAAAGATACGGAATCATTTTTTTGATAGCCGGTGCATTAGTAACATCTGCCACACCAGCATTTCTTGCGATTCTCTTGCGCTTTGTGTCTTTCTGGGTCAGTCTGTGACGCTTATTTGTGTGCTGATATTTCACTTTACCGCTTGCGGTAAGCTTAAATCTTTTTTTTGCACCAGAATGTGTCTTGACTTTTACTTTTTTAGCCATGATTAAAAAGCCTCCTTATGCTTTCGTTGCTTTCGGGGATATGAACATAACAATACTGCGTCCCTCAGTTTTCGCAGGTTTTTCGACAACGCCAAATTCAGAACAAGCTTCTTTAAATCGTTCCAGTAATTCTTCGCCAAACTGCGGATGTGCGATAGCACGTCTTCTGAACCGTACAGAAACTTTGAGCTTATCACCGGATTTCAGGAATTTAATACCCTGATTGACTTTCGTTTCAAAATCATGTGTATCAATCGTAGAAAACATGCGAATTTCTTTAATTGACATGACTTTTTGATTTTTTTTGGCTTCTTTTTCACGTTTCTGCTGTTCAAAACAGAATTTGCCGTAGTCTAAAATACGGCACACAGGCGGTTTTGCCTGCGGTGCAATTTTCACCAAATCCAGATTTTTTTCATAAGCGAGCATTTGTGCATCTCTTGCAGACATGACACCAAGTTTCTTTCCGTCAGAATCAATGACCAGAATTTCTTTATCCCGAATCATTTCGTTAATCTGCATGTCCTTATTTTCCTTGCTTATTGCTGGCACCCCCAAGCATTAAAATTTTTATAAAAACAAAAATGAGTGCGGACACAATTCCTGCACTCATACAATTACTTGTTCATGACAATGTATTTATGATTGAAAAAATTAAATACATGTTTGATAGCTAGTAATTAACCGTTTCGGCATGTCAGAAAAATTTGATATTTAATAATCCTGCGTCAAACGGTGAGATACAGATTGCATCTGCTTTGTTCTATACGCTATTATAGCAGATTAAAAATCATTTGTCAAGTAGTTTTTGAAAAAATTTTAAATTTTATTTTTACAACACAGCATTTTGTACAAATTTTTATGCAAGCTCTTGACTTTTATGTAAAAATGCTGTATAATAAAATCAGCGTGAAAATTTAGATTGCGAAAATTAACAGAATGGTTAAAAATAAAATTTCTTATTGCAATTACAGGGCAAACTATGTTATAATAATAAAAAAATTATAATTTTTTAATAAGCAAAGGTGAAAAATTTGACTGAAAAATATATCCGTTTTGATAATACTGCCATAATGCAGGCTGTATTTGGAAATTATGACGAAAATTTAAATCTGCTTCAAAAAGAATATCATGTAGTAATAACTGGTCGTGGTTGTGATATGACTATTGCAGGAGAATCAGAACAAGTAGATAAAACTGTCAGAGTATTGCAAATGATAATTTCACTTGTTAATAAAGGACGTCCCATCACAGAGCAGGCAATTCGCTATGTTATGGCAATGGTAAACGAAAATGCAGAGACAGAAATTCATAACATGGACAGCGATGATATTTGCATGACGGTAACTGGCAAAGTAATTCGTTCTAAAACAGTCGGTCAAAAAAAATATGTAGATGCGATTAAAAAAAATACAATTGTGTTAGGTATAGGGCCAGCCGGAACAGGGAAAACTTATCTTGCAGTTGCACTTGCTGTAAAAGCATTTAAGGCACATGAAGTCCAGAAAATTATTTTAACTCGTCCCGCTGTGGAAGCAGGCGAAAAATTAGGTTTTCTACCAGGGGATTTGCAGGATAAAATTTATCCGTATCTTAGACCATTATATGACGCTTTATTTGACATGTTTGGTGCAGAAGCTTTTGCAAGATATATGGAAAAAAATATTATCGAAGTTGCACCTCTTGCCTATATGCGTGGCAGGACTTTAGATGACGCATTTGTTATTTTAGACGAAGCACAAAATACTACTTCTGAACAAATTAAAATGTTCTTAACTCGTTTGGGAACAAATAGCAAAATGGTAATTACAGGCGATATTACACAGATTGACTTGCCGGAAAAAAGAAAATCCGGCTTGATAGAAGCTATGAAAGTTCTGCAAAAAATTGATGATATTGCTATCATGCGATTTACAGAAAAGGACGTTGTCCGTCATAAGCTCGTACAGGATATTATTAAAGCTTATGAAAATTATTACCATTCTAAAAAATAAATAAATAATTTATTCATAAAAAGGAGCTAAATTATGGCACAGCAAACAGGTAAACTAAAAGTAAGTATTAAAAATAATCAGAATACTGTAAAAATTCCGTCTGGTATTCGGTTATTAATTCGGCGTTGTTGTCATGCAGTATTAATTTCAGAAGGATTTACACAAAATGCAGAAGTCAGCGTTTCGTTTGTATCCAATCAGGAAATTAGAAATTTAAATAAAACTTATCGGCAGAAAGACAGTGTGACAGATGTATTATCATTTCCACTTACTAGCGAAGACGGTACAATGGAAATTAGTGCCGAAACTGGTTATATTATGCTTGGTGATATTGTAATTTCAATTGAAACGGCAGTAAAACAAGCGAATATTTATGGACATTCGTTAAGCCGTGAAATCGGCTTTTTAACAGTACATTCTATGTTACATCTTTTGGGATATGACCATGAAACCAGTCCGCTTGATGAAAGAATTATGCGTGAAAAAGAAGAATCTGTTTTAGATAAACTCGGCATTTCCAGAGAATTGACTTATACATCTTCTGAGGAGTAACTATCATGGCAGAAACAAAATCTATTTTTTTGACATTATCAGGGCGGACAAATGCCGGAAAATCTACGTTATTAAATGCCTTAATCGGCGAAAAAATAGCTTCTGTCAGCAGTAAACCACAGACAACCAGAACTAGAATTACAGGTATTTTAACACAAGATAACACGCAATATGTTTTTATAGATACCCCCGGATTGCACAAGCCTAAAAATAAATTAAGTGGCTATATGCTGAAAACAGCGGAAAGTTCTGCAACAGATTCAGACGCAGTTTTATATGTCATTGACTGTACGAAAAAATTGCATGAACAAGATGAAATCTGAAAATTATACACAGCTGACGCTGCCGACGACTAGTCGAGTGTAGATCTCGT
>CAMWHN010000262.1 GCA_947174085.1 uncultured Ruminococcus sp. | reverse complement strand
ATCTAGTTCTAACTCTAAAAATTCTAATACACGCTCGCTTACACCAGAAGAATTACAAGGAAACGCTAAAAAATCATGAATATGCAAAAACTAATTCAACAGATTTTAGAAAAAAAACCAATTGCCGACATGTTTCGGCAGTGTAATTATTTTCAGCGACATGGCAGAAATTATACTTGCTGTTGTCCATTTCATTCAGAAAAAACACCATCTTGTGTGATTTATCCGGAATTATATTTATTTTATTGTAAAGGCTGTGGCGTTGGCGGTGATGTAATTACTTTCTTGCAATTAACAGAAAATTTTTCTTATATGGACGCAATTAATTTATTAGCGCAAGAGCTGAATTTAAAAATTGCACCAGAAAATTTTAATTCTAAAATTAAATTACAGCGTGATATTTGCTATGCGATTAATCGTGAGACTGCAAATTTTTATTATTTTAATCTCTTGCGTGGCGGAGATAAACGAGGATTAGAATATTTTATAAAACGTCATCTTTCGCCAAGAATTATAAAAAAATATGGTCTTGGTTTTGCGCCAGACGATTGGCATGCATTAAGAAATTATTTATCTCAAAAAGGCTATTCTGATGAGGAATTAATTTTATCCGGTGTTTGTCGAAAAAGTGAAAAAGGCAATATTTACGATAATTTCCGAAATAGAGTAATATTCCCTATTGTGAACCCTGTCGGAAATGTCATTGGTTTTGGCGGTCGTGTTCTGGACGATAGCAAGCCAAAATATTTAAATACGAGTGATACCCCTGTTTTTGATAAGGGTAGTAATTTATTTTCTTTGCATTTTGCACAGAATAAGGCTTCTGATATGCTGATTCTTGCAGAGGGCTATATGGACGTGATTGCAATGCATCAAGCCGGATTTGAAAACGTTGTTGCAACACTTGGTACAGCGATTACACCACAACAGGCTAGATTGATTGCCAGATATACCAAAGAAGTTATTATTGCATATGACAGCGACTTTGCCGGACAGAATGCAACACAAAAGGCTTTACAGCATTTTCAGGCAGTTGGACTTCCGGCAAGAGTTTTGCATATCCAAAATGCAAAAGACCCTGACGAATTTATTAAAAATTATGGTTCTGAAGAATTTAAAATATTAATTAAAAATGCAAAAAATGCAATTCATTTTCAGCTTGATAAATGCAAAATAAATTTGGATTTACAAACAGAACAGGGAAAAGCTAGCATGCTCCGGCGCAGTGTGCAAGTACTCGCTGAAATTGAAAATGATTTTGTAAGAAAAAATTATATTTCAAAAATTGCCGGAGATTTAGAAATTGATTTTAAAATTTTAGAATCTCAAGTTAATAATATCATAAAAAAACAAGCGAAAAATAACAAAAAAATAGAATTTCAGAAAATTGAAAATCAGTTATATCAGAAAGATGAAATGAATCCGCTTGCAAATCAGTATTTAAAAGAAAGTAAACTGGAAGAAATGTTATTAGCATATATTATGCTATTTCCAGAAAATGCAGAGATAGTTTTAAAAAAACTCTTGCCAGAAGATTTCATCACGGATTTTCATAGAAAAATTTATCAAGCTGTTTTTCAGATAATTTCAGAAAATTTTAAATTTATGCCATCATTTTTGGGCTATTTTTTTGACAAAAATCAAATGAGCCGAATTGCCGGCATTGTAATAAATTATATAGAATATGAATTTGATTCTGAAATAATTAATCACTGTATTTTACATTTGCAAAATGCGAAAAATCAAACAGTGATTAATCATATAAATATGTCTGACAATGACTTAGTACAGGTGATTGCCAATAAACAAAAGCATATCCACTGGACAAATTAAGGAGGTTTTTTAATGGACAAGAAGTCTACGATTGAAGCACTCCTCGAAAGAGGAAAAGCCACCGGAAAGCTTACAACAAAGCAAATTTCAGACGCATTGGAAGAAATGGATTTTGATGCGGATCAATTAAACTCATTCTATGATAGTTGTGAACAGCATAATATTGAAATTATTGACAATAATATTGTTGATGCAAATTTTGATTTAAATCACATTGAGATTGGAGAGAATCCTGATGAAGATTTAGATGCTGCGCTTTCTACAGAAGGACTTGCTGTAGATGACCCTGTGAAAATTTATCTGAAAGAAATCGGACGTGTGCCTTTGCTCACAAGTGAAGAAGAAATCGAACTTGCCAGATTAATGGCAGAAGGTACTAAATTACAGGCAAAACGTGCGAAACAACGTCTTTCTGAGGCAAATCTTCGTTTAGTTGTCAGTATTGCAAAAAAATATGTTGGTCGTGGTATGCAGTTTTTGGATTTGATTCAAGAAGGCAATCTTGGCTTAATCAAAGCTGTTGAAAAATTTGATTATAATAAAGGCTTTAAATTTTCAACTTATGCGACATGGTGGATTCGTCAAGCAATTACCAGAGCCATTGCCGACCAAGCAAGAACCATTCGTATTCCTGTACATATGGTGGAAACTATCACAAAAGTGAAAAAAGTTTCTAGTCAGTTATTGCATGAAAACGGTCACGACCCGACACCGGAAGAAATTTCAGCACGTTTGGAACTCCCTGTAGAACGTGTCCGTGAAATTATGCGAATTGCACAAGACCCTGTTTCTTTGGAAACGCCAATTGGCGAAGAAGAAGATTCTCATTTAGGTGATTTTATTCCAGATGATGATGCGCCTGCGCCAGCAGATGCCGCTTCCCATACGCTTCTAAAAGAACAACTTGAAGAAGTGTTATCTACATTAACAGAAAGAGAAGCAAATGTTTTAAAATTACGTTTTGGATTAATTGACGGACGTTCCAGAACTCTGGAAGAAGTCGGCGCAAAATTTAATGTCACTCGTGAACGGATTCGCCAAATCGAAGCAAAAGCACTCCGTAAACTTCGCCACCCTAGCAGAAGCAAAAAAGTAAAAGATTTTCTGGATTAATAAAGAAGCACACCGGTTTAAAAACTGGTGTGCTTTTTGATTTAAAAATTATTCTTTAGGAAGAACAGGACAATCTTCCTGTGAAATTAAATTTACAACTAAGTTCATAGTATTCAAAGCGTCTGCGGGTGTAAGTTTCTTATCTTGATCAATATCACAATTCTTTTCGCCTTGTTCTGTCATAGTATTATCTTTACCAAGAACAGTTCTGGTTACAAAAACAACATCTCCAATTGCAACTTTGCCGTCTAAATCAGCGTCGCCCCAAACAGTAACATCTGTATCGGTATTGCCAGTAGGATCTGTCGCTGGATC
>CAMWHN010000261.1 GCA_947174085.1 uncultured Ruminococcus sp. | reverse complement strand
GTCTCTTCCCCAGTTATATTTTTAATAACTGAATTGATTTTGAAAGGGGAAATTTTTAAAATGAAGATGCGAGCAATGAAAACTTGTCTGGCAGCAATTTTAGCTATGGCAACAATGACTGGTACAGTTAGTGCGACAATGGCACAAGCAGTTACAACGCTTCCAGCCAATAGCATTGTTGCGACAGCAAGTGAAAGCAGTGTGAAATTTACTGCACAGAATGGCTATGCGGAGGGTGCTTATGCAGAATGGACTGCTGTTAGCAAAGCAACAGGCTATAATGCCTATGTAGATGGTACACAGATTGATTCTATGTTAATTCGTCAATATCCGGATTGTTTCCGTTTAGATGCACTCGGATTAAAAGCAGGTTCTCATACAATTAAAGTTGTGCCAATTATTGATGGCAAAGAAGATGCTTCTAAAGCAGGTGAAACAAAAATCACTTCCACAGCAAATGACCGTTCTGGATTTGGTTTTGTAAATGGTACTTCTTCTGGTGCTTATAACGATGACGGAACATTAAAGGAAAATGCAACGGTTATTTATGTAACAGAAGCAAATAAAAATACTGTAAAAGCAACATTACCTGATAAAAAAGGAAAGGACACAGAATTAGTAGGTGTACAAAATATTATTACAGGATTAAAAAGCAATGAAAAAGTAGGGCCTGTTGTAATTAGATTTATTGGTAATATTACTGACCCTGACGAAATGCCAAAAGGTGATTTGTATGTTGATGGTGTTACTTGTGGCTTGACACTTGAGGGTATTGGCAAGGATACTACAATTAATGGATTTGGTATTGTATTGAAAGGTTGCTCCAATGTTGAAGTCAGAAATTTTGGCTTTATGAATTGTAATAGCAAAGAGGGCGATGATTGCGGATTGCAACAGGACAATGACCATGTATGGGTACATCACTGCGATTTCTATTATGGTGATGCTGGTTCTGATGCTGACCAAGTAAAAGGCGATGGTGCATTAGATACTAAAAAATCTACTTATGTAACACATTCTTATAATCATTTCTATGACAACGGCAAATGCAATTTACAAGGCATGAAAGACGAAACTGTAGAAAATTATGTTACTTATCATCATAACTGGTATGACCATTCGGATTCCCGTCACCCAAGAATCAGAACTTGCACTGTGCATATTTATAATAATTACTATGACGGCAATGCAAAATATGGTGTTGGTGTGACTTTGGGTGCATCTGCCTTTGTAGAAAATAACTATTTCAGAAACTGCAAATATCCAATGCTAAGCTCTATGCAGGGTTCTGATATTGCTTATGGCGAAGGTACGTTCTCTAGTGAAGACGGCGGTATTATCAAGTCATTTGGTAATTTCATGACTGGTCAAAAAGATTATGTAACTTATCAGAAAGATAATACGGAATTTGATGCCTATGAGGCAAGTTCCAGAGACGAAAAAGTTCCGTCTTCTGTTACTGCAAAAAAAGGCGGTAGTAGTTATAATAATTTCGATACAGCAAGTACTATGTATAGCTATACACCTGATAAAGCCGAAGATGTTCCTGCAATTGTAACAGCAAATGCTGGACGTGTACAGGGCGGTGACTTGCAATGGCAGTTTGATAATTCTGTAGATGATGAAAGCTATGCAGTTAATCAGCCATTAAAAGATGCATTAGTTGCTTACAAAGATAGAATTGTTGCAATTGGCAGTGGATTTACAGATTCCACAGACCCGAGTGCAACAGAGCCAACACAAGCTACGAAACCAACAGAAGCAACAAAGCCTACAGAGGCAACAAATCCAACAGATAAACCTGAACCAACAACACCTACACAAACACCTGTAACCCCTGGAAATGTAAGCTATACACAAATTATTTATGCATCACCTGATGGCAAGGGTTCTGGTAAAACCGCAGAAGACCCAACAGGCGTATTGAATGCAATTCAGAATGTTCCTGCTGGTGGTGTTGTGTATTTGTTAGAGGGCACTTATAATTTCAATGAGACGATTTTAATCGACCAGAATAATTCTGGTGAAGCAGGAAAATATAAAACAGTTTGTGCGTATAATAATGCAAAAGTTGTATTTGATTTTTCTGCTATGAAAGTAGATAATGCTAACAGAGGTATTGTATTAGACGGTTCTTACTGGCATTTCTACGGCTTTGAAATTACAAAAGCCGGTGATAATGGTATGTTATTATCTGGTAATAATAATGTCATTGAAATGATGGTATTTAGTGCAAATCAGGATACCGGCTTGCAAATTTCACGTTATAGAACAGATGCCGCAACAGTTGCAGATTGGCCATCTAATAATATTATTAAAAACTGCACAGCAAAAAATAACTGTGATGATGCAACAATGGAAAATGCAGACGGTTTCGCAGCAAAATTAACTTGCGGTGAGGGCAATGTGTTTGATGGCTGTATCTCTTATAATAACTCTGATGACGGCTGGGATTTATATGCAAAATCAGAAACTGGTCCAATTGGTGTAGTCACACTCAAGAATTGTATTGCATTTAGAAACGGTTTCACAGAAGATGGCAGAGGCTATGGCGATTGTGATGGCAACGGCTTTAAACTCGGCGGTGGCGGAGTTGGTTCTGCCCATGTTGTAGAAAACTGCCTTGCATTTGAGAATTTAAACTGTGGTTTCACAGATAATAATAACCCAAAATTAGGCAGTTTGAAAGATTGTACAGCTTATAATAATGGCATTGGCGGTAACGGCAAAGCAAATTACATGGTTTATCGTTGTACAGATACTGTGACTAAATTTGATAATTTAATGACTTATATTAATACAGATAAAGTTTCTAAGACAAATGCAAAAGGTATCAAGATTTCTAACGATAAATTTGTTGGTGCAATGACAAATTCTGTTTATTATAACAGTAAATATTACTTTGCTAAGAGTGAAACAATGACCAATGGTGCAAAACTGGGTGATGTGATTACACCTGCGGATTCTGATTTCATGACATTAAGCGTTCCTGAAATGGGAACAGATTTCCATACGACATGGAGAAATGCAGATGGTTCTCCAAAACCTGCCGGCTTTGCAGAAACACCATCTGATGGCACTTATGCAACATTAGGTTATCATATGGCAAGTGGTATCACACAGACAGCAACACCTGCGATTTCTTTTGATGCAAAAACAGACCCCGTTGAACCAGACCCAACACCAGAACCTACAGGTACTAAATCACCAAAACCAAAAAGAGCCACCAGACGACAACGCGAAAGTAGAGCACGGTGAGCGC
>CAMWHN010000260.1 GCA_947174085.1 uncultured Ruminococcus sp. | reverse complement strand
CGTGTTTGTGGGGCTGGATGAGAACGGCATCCCAAGACAGGCACACAAACGGTCATCGAATACGTTCAGAAGTTTTCGAATGACGTGTGAGGGGTCTGACACCAGATACAGCTTTGCTCATTTCGGAACTTCCGGAAGACTATTTGTCTTTGAAGCGCCGATTGACATGCTCAGTTTCCTGACACTCTATCCGCAGAACTGGCAGAAACATTCCTATATCGCCATGAATGGTGTGTATGAAAATGCAATGCTCAAGGCTCTGGAAACACATCCGAATTTACAGGAAGTCGTGCTTTGTGTCGATCATGATGAAGGCGGAATTGATGCTATATATAGATTGACAGATATTCTGCATGAACATGGATATCAAAAAATTTCCTGTATTCAGCCAGAGCTGAAAGATTGGAACGAAGTTCTCAAGGCAATGCATGGAGAGCCAGCACTTCCGGCTGTTCCACACAGAAGATTACAGGTATACCATGAAATAGTTAGCTGTTTGCAGGAAAATTGCTTCTTTCCTGAAAATTTGCCGTCAGTATTGAAAGAACTTCATCAGAAAAACGAATACAGAAATCTGGCTGAATCTGCACTGGCAGGTTCAGCATTTTTCCTGCACAAAGCAGGATATTCGGCTGGTTTTCAACAGCTTTGTAAAAAAATGGACAGCACATACAGACCATACACGGACAAAGGAAATCCGTCCACAAAACGGCGGACTGTGGACGATCGCTTCAGGCAAGTCATGCCGATGCTGTATAAGGGAACATGTTCAAGGGAACTGGATGTGCGGACAGCAAAAATGCTCTATGAACTGGCGGAAAGTGTTGTCCGACTGTGTACAGAAGAAACCTTGTCCGAACCTGTGCAGGAAGAAGAACCAGAAGAAAGCCAATTTCTTACTTATCATTAGTGAAAGAAGGCGATCATTTGAATGAAAAACAGATGCTGACACTCGGAATTGTAACTGTCCTATTCCTGGGTTTTATGCTGATAGCTCATCTGATTGACGAACACAGCCTGAGTACAATCAAGGCGAAAAAAGTTGGTGACGGACAGCATGGCACAGCAAGATGGGCAACGAAAAAAGAAATCGCACACACATTTACTTCCCTGCCATACGAGCCGGAGAAATGGCGAAATGGCGATCATTTGCCACAGATTCAAGGTACAGTGATCGGCTGTCAGGGAAAGAAAAAGACAATTGCTCTGGTCGACACCGGGGACGTTCACACGATGATGATCGGAGCGGCTGGTGTGGGCAGTGCGCTCGTAAGGGCATGAAAATGCCCGTGGATGAGCAAAAATTCTGTCTTTGGCAAGACAGCAGTAAAAGTGTCTATCACCGAAAAAAATGGTATAAAAACTGTCATCACTCAACTTATCTGAAAGGGAAACCAGACAGGGAGTATAGCATGTTGAGGAGCCGAAGTCAGTCAAGATACCATGACTGCGACTGACGGTGTGATGAAAGGTCAGATATGAGGATAAATGTTGGATTACATGAACGATAGTCCGAGGTATTATAACCGGAATACAAACGCAAAGGATGAAAATCCGAAGGGTATCTGTTACGTTTGTTGATACAGGAAACCGTATATTTGCCGAATGCGGGTGTTCATGACACTCTGTATCAGCCGTCTGCAATCAGCAGAAAAGGACGAAAGTCGTATCCGACGGTCTGACAAGCTATGTTTTTGTTTATCTAAGCGAGGATTGCCTAAATCCGAATGCCTGAAAAGGCTATGCAGAGCAGTCTGCTGAATATCGGACATGGCAACGGAGTTTCAATAGTAGTCTGAGCAAGGGAAAGCCTTGTACATGGCGAAGTGAAACAGTTTGTCTTTTAATACAACTGAAGAAAGGTGCGTGAGACATTATGAGAAATCCGAATGATGTATTAAAAAGTTTACAGTCAAATGCATGTAATGAGGAATACAAATATAAACGTCTGTACAGGAACTTATACAATGAAGAATTCTTTCTGAAAGCATATCAGAACATTTATGCAAAGGAAGGAAACATGACCGCAGGAACAGACGGTAAAACGATTGACGGAATGGGAACGGAACGAATCCGAAAAATCATTGAGAGCCTGAAAAATCATTCTTATCAGCCAAGACCGGCAAGACGGGAATATATTCAGAAGAAAAACAGCAGGAAAAAACGTCCGCAGATGACAAGTTAGTACAGGAGGTTGTCAGAATGCTGCTCGAAAGTATTTATGAGCCGACATTTTCAAGATTTTCACACGGATTCAGACCGAACAGAAGCTGTCATACAGCAATGTTGCAGATAAAAGCAAACTTTACAGGTGTGACATGGTTTATTGAAGGTGACATCAAGGGCTTTTTTGACAATATCGACCACCACACACTGATTAACATTCTGCGTAAACGCATTCATGACGAATATTTTATAGCTCTGATATGGAAATTCCTGAAAGCAGGATATATGGAGGACTGGAAATATGTGCAGACATTCAGCGGTACACCGCAAGGGTCTATTATCAGTCCGATACTGGCTAATATTTATCTGAACGAATTTGACAAATATATGGAAAATTATATGGAAAAATTCCGAAACGGAAAGAGACGTAAAATAAACCCTGAATATGTCCGCCAACGTAATAAGGCGGCAAGACACAGGGTGAAGAAAATGTCAGAGCAGGAATGGGCAGCTCTAAGCAAGCCCGAAAAAACAGCATTGTTAAAGGATTACAGAAAGACCAGAAATGCAATGCTGGAAATACCGCAGTCGGATGTAATGGATGAAAACTACAGAAGGCTGTTCTATGTCAGATATGCAGACGACTGGCTGTGCGGTGTCATCGGCAGTAAAAGCGACGCTGAAACAATCAAGGCAGATATGAAAGCCTATCTGCAAGACAAACTGAAATTGTCGCTCTCAGAAGAAAAAACGCTGATAACCAATGGTCAGAAAAAAGCAAAATTTCTTGGATTTGAAGTGTTTGTTTCAAACGATACTACAGTCCAGAAAACAGCAAAGGGCGTTACGCAGAGGGTGCATTACAAGAATCTGATGATATATGTTCCGAGAGAAAAATGGCAGAGTAAGCTGATAGAACTTGGAGCATTAAAGCTGAAATATCATAAAGGACAAAATTATCAGGAAGTATTTGAACCGGTTCACCGTACAAAACTGATAAACTGTGATGATATTGAAATCGTTAAAAAATACAACACAGAAATCCGTGGTATAGTCAACAAACTTGAAAAGCAAAAGAGATAGCACTATCCAGGGAATCAAAA
>CAMWHN010000259.1 GCA_947174085.1 uncultured Ruminococcus sp. | reverse complement strand
TTTTTTGAAATTTATCCAATATTTTTTAATTTTA
Organism: uncultured Ruminococcus sp.; assembly: GCA_947174085.1. Taxonomy (GTDB): domain Bacteria; phylum Bacillota; class Clostridia; order Oscillospirales; family Ruminococcaceae; genus UBA3855. The sequence goes on along the minus strand of CAMWHN010000259.1, from coordinate 3,293 downwards.
CTTGTTATATAAATAAATAATTTATTTGAGAAATTTTCCTTTCTCTCTCCATCTTTTGAAAATTGGCATACTTGCAATTCAGGCAGGTGTGCCAATTTTTATTTTAGCCAAAATATGGAAAAATCAGAAAAATATTTAATTAATTTTAGTATTATTAATAATAAAAATAACTTTTTGTATATAAAAACAGCATTATGCACAAAATTAATTTAAAAAATTCCTGAAATATTGTTATTCGGTATATTGACGTAAGACCATATTTTAATATATACTTATACTAGTTTTAGCTAGCAAAACCAAAAATTTTAATTTAGGAGGGAATTTATATGGATTTTGAAACAATTGCGACTATTATTGCAGACCAATTTGACATGGATATTGACAGACTAAGCGAGAATACAGACATTCAAGAAGATTTAAATGCAACTTCTATGGATATTGTAGAGTTAATTGTCACAATCGAAAGTACAACGGATATTAAAATTCCAGATGAAGCTGTTGATAGCATTCGCACTATCGGTGATGTTGTTAATTATCTGCTTGATCATGCCGAAGAATAAGTAAAATGGAACGATTTTGCACTTGCATTTTTCTAAAAAATCTGCTATAATAAATATAATTCAGAAAGGAGATAAAATTTTATGAAAAAATACGCTACTTTTACTGGAATTTTTATAACTTGTCTAATTTGCAGTGCGAATATTTCTGCAAAAGCATATACAGCCGATGATGTTGCACAAAGAGCAAGAGATGCCGGATGGCCTGAATATTTAATCCAAGCTGGTTATAATGAATGGGCATCCGGTTCTTATTCGCAAGATGATTTAGACCAAGCATATTACGGTGTACAGAACTATGATGAACAAACAGAAGAAATAATTTGTAATATGTTTGGTGTAGAACCACAAAAACCTACAGAAGTACAACAGCAAACGCCCGCACCAGATAATTCTGAAACACCAGATAATTCCACAACACCTGATATGACTAGTCCGGATAATTTTGCAACACAGAGTGACCGTATTGCACCGGCAGAATTTATTAACATGACATTAGACGAAAAAATAAATTATGTAAATACACTGGAAGAAAATCAAAGAAGTGAATTTTTATCTAGTCTCAGTCGTGAAGAACGAAATAGCATTATTAAACAGCTCCCAACAGACCAGAAAATGACACTTATGCAAAATTATATTGATACTGCTAGTGCAATGGGCATGAATGTGGTTGTAGATTCTGTTACAGATAATAATATTTCACTTACTGTCAGAGATAACGAGGGGATTATTATTGACAAAGCTGATGTTGGCATTGTCATTGATGAAACCGGAATTTCTCACACAAAGCCATTAGCATTTGCCGGTTTGGGAATCTTGACCGCAGTTGCAGGCTTTGGCTTGTTATACTGGTATAGCAAACGCACAGAACAGGAGTAGAATTTTATGAAAAAACAGGCTATTTTGATTAGTATTTTCACAGCTTGCCTGCTTTGCAGTACGAATATTTCTGCTAACGCACATCATGATAATTCTGTACATCATATTATTTCACATGGTACTGCTCCGCATTATAATGCTTATGACATAGAATGCTATGAACATCATACAGTTGATGATATTACAACTATGGCAAAAGAAGTTGGTTATCCGGAAGATTGGATTCAGACAGGCGAAAACGAATGGGAATCTAATTCTGAAAGTTATACACAAGATGATTTAGATACTATCTATCATAAAGTAGAAGCATACAAGAAAAAACAAGATGAGGAATTTGGGAAAATTTTCCAACCGATTACAGAACCCTCTCCAGAATTGCCACAAGAGACAGTAGTACCACAGGATAACCGCATTGATTCTAACCAATTTATTGACATGACTTTAGAAGAAAAACAAAATTATATCAATAGCTTATCAGACAGCGAGAGAGAAGCATTTTTAGCAAGTTTATCGCCGTCAGAACGCAATAGTATTATGAAACAGCTCCCAACAGACCAGAAAATACTACTGATGCAAGATTATATTGACACAGCGAATACAATGGGCTTAAATGTTTCTGTAGATTCTATCACAGATGATAATATTTCTTTGACAATTAGAAATGATGACGGCATTATTATTAACAAAGCCGATGTAGGAGTTATCATTGATGAAACAGGAATTTCGCATACAAAGCCTTTATTATTTGCAGGTGTCGGAATCCTGACGGCTATTGCAGGATTTGGATTATTATACTGGTATAGTAAACGTACGGAATAATTGCAAAAGCAATAGAAAGGAGCTTTTCTTGGCTGAAAAACAATCAAAAAATAATATTATCTGGGTATTAACAGGCATATTTTTATTAATTCTATGTATTGCGTTTAGTATCGCAATATTAATTACACCCTATGAAAAAGCGCAAACTTATTTAAATATTATTTTCATGGATCAGAATATGAGAATTACGCCTTCCTCTAGCTTAGACGGACTTGTTATCAAAGAAAATGAAATTGAAACAACACCAGTTTCAAATACACCGGAACAAGAACAGCAATTTTATTCTGAGGGTGAAATAATTCGTCCATCGTTTGGGGAACAATATGCAATTTTGAAATGCGAAGATATTAATTTATCTGTACCAGTTTATTGGGGTTCTAGTTCTGAATTACTGGAGCGTGGCGCATGTCAAGCAAGTAGTTCTGTCGTTCTGGGCGAAACTGGAAACGTTGTCATTGACGCACATGTGAATACATTTTTTGCAGATTTGCCAAAATTACAAACAGGTAATCAGATTATTATTTATACAACTTATGGCATTTTTACTTACGAAGTAGCAGAACAAATTACTTTTGAAAATACCAATAAAAAATATGTACTTCCTACAGAAACAGACCAACTCACGCTTTATACATGTGAAGCACAGGTATTAGGAACATCGTCTACTAGAATTGGATTTATTTGCAATCTTGTGAGCAAGCAGTTTTACAATCCTGTTGGAACAAATACAGGGGAGGGCGAATAAATATGCATATTAAATTATATCCGGTTAAAATTATATTAGCATTTTTATTTGTATTCTGCCTATTAGGCACAGAATTAACTTTATTTGCAAAATATACGGCTTTAAATCATGCGACATTTGAAAAAGTTGTGGAATCCGAACAGCTTGAAGATAAAACTTATGCGACATTAGAGAATTATTTCCAGACACGTTCTAATAGTACAGGCATTCCGGCTTCTGTTTATTTAAATACAATTGATAAAAATAATTTGCGTGAAGGGATTTTAATTAGCGTTTACAATGCCTTTGATTAA
>CAMWHN010000258.1 GCA_947174085.1 uncultured Ruminococcus sp. | reverse complement strand
GCATAAAATAAATCATTATCTGATACTAGTAAAATTATCATATCTGGGTGAACTGTTGTTACAACTTGCCAAATTAAAAAGCCTGCTACAGCAACAAAAAAGCCTCCGATTCCCATCCACCATTTATTATGATAAATAAAATTAGAAATTTTTTCAGAAAAACTGTATTTTTTTTGTTCTTCCTGTTCTTCATGAATTGTTTCACTCTCGGAAATTACACCCTGTTTTAGCTTGATTAGTTCTAATTTATCTTGTTTTAATTTTTCTTCGTAAGCAAGACGGTTTTGTTGTTCTTGTTTCTGCATTAATTCTTGTGCTAATTTTTCTTGTTCCTGCTGTTGCTGTTCTAATTCACGAGCAATTTCAAAAACAGATTTTGTTTTTTTATCTTTTTTTGCCATAAATTCATGCTCCTTAACTAAATAAAATAAATTAATTAATAATAATTAATAATAAAAAGACGGACTTCGCCGGAAATCCGTCTTAAATTATTAATTATTATTCTTCTGTTATGTCAGTCTGATTCTGTGCAAGCGGTTTCATAGTCGGGAATAATAATACATCACGAATAGACGCACTGTCAGTCAAAAGCATTACTAATCTATCAACGCCGAATCCTAAACCACCTGTTGGAGGCAAGCCATATTCTAATGCTGTAATATAATCATCATCTACTTGACAATTTTGATTGCCCTGCGCTCTTTTGGCTTGTACTTGACGTTCAAAACGTTCTTTCTGGTCAATTGGGTCGTTTAATTCAGAAAACGCATTGCCCATTTCTCTGGCATACATGAAATATTCAAAACGTTCTGTAAATGCAGGGTCTGAAGGTTTTCTTTTTGCCAAAGGAGAATTTTCAACCGGATAATCATAAATAATTGTTGGCTGTATTAATTTTTCTTCTACAAATGCGTCAAAAAATGCAATTAATACATGTCCCTTTGTTGCAGAATCGCCTTCTTCGACTTCTACATGATGTTCTTTTGCACAGGCTCTCGCTTGTTCATCAGTTTCCCAATCGTAATAATTCACACCGGCATATTTTTGCACAGCTTCAATCATAGTCAAACGTTCCCAAGGTTTACCAATTGCAATTTCTGTGCCTTGATAAGTAATCACATCTGTTCCGCAGACATTGTGTGTAATTGTTTTATACATATTTTCGATTAAATCCATCATGCCTAAATAATCTGTATATGCCTGATACATTTCCACAGTTGTAAATTCCGGATTATGTGACGTGTCCATGCCTTCGTTACGGAAAATTCTGCCGACTTCATAGACTTTATCAAAACCGCCAACGATTAATCTTTTTAGATTTAATTCTGTTTCGATACGCAAATACATATCCATGTGTAGTGTATTATGATGTGTTACAAATGGCTTTGCAGAAGCACCTATTTCAATTGGTAATAAAACTGGTGTATCTACTTCTACATAGCCTAAATTATCAAGATGATTACGAATTTCACGCATAATCTGACTGCGCTTTACAAACGTATCTTTAACCTGCGGATTGCAGATTAAATCTAAATAACGCTGTCTGTAACGCATATCTTGGTCTTTTAAGCCATGCCATTTTTCCGGCAATGGTAATAAAGATTTTGATAATAAAGTCACGCTTTTCGCATGAACTGAAATTTCACCTTTCATGGTACGGAATACAAATCCATCAATGCCGATAATATCGCCAATATCCCATTTTCTGAACGCTTCAAATGCTTCTTTGCCAATATCATTCATGCGTACATAGACTTGCATTCTGTCTGTATGGTCACGAATATCTAAAAAATGTGCTTTTCCCATTCTGCGCCAACTCATGATACGTCCTGCAATAGATACTGTTTCTGCTTTAATCGCTTCCAGTCCAGCAGATATTTTTTCTTCATCACCGTTTGCAGATTCCAGTACAGCTTTTTCCTTTTGTTCATAAATTTCACGCAACTGGGCATTCTTGACAGATACCGGATAACTTGTCAAAGCAAATGGGTTTACACCCTCGTTTTTCATAGCATTTAATTTATCAAGTCGAATTTGTCTATAATCCGTAGTATCTGTTGTACCTTGCTGATTTAATTCTTGCATCAATTTTCACGCTTCTTTCTGAATTTCTCTTGAAATTTCAAGTATTTCATATTGAATTTCTCCAACGGGGGCTTCTACAGTAAAAATATCGCCAACTTTCTTATGCATTGCAGATTTTCCAATTGGTGATTCGTCAGAAATTTTATGCTCTAAGAAATTCGCTTCATTTGTGCCGACAATTTTTAATTGTTCGATTTTTTCAGCACCAACTTTGCGAAGGGTTACTACCATGCCAATATCTACTTCGTCCAGATTTAAACTATCATCATCAACAATTTCAGCATTTTCGATAATATATTTTAACTCTGCAATTCTGGATTCCAGTAAAGCTTGTTCATTTTTCGCTTCATCATATTCGGCATTTTCGGACAAGTCACCATAAGAACGAGCTTCTTTTAATTTTTGTGCAACGTCTACACGTTGGACATTAATTAATTCTTCCAGTTCGGCTTTGAGGTTTTCAAATCCCTCTCGTGACATTCTTCTTTTTTTCTCCATAAAATTTAACTCCTTTCATGTATGAAAAATCAGGGCTTTGCCCTGTATCTTATTTATTATAGTATATTTTTAGCAAATTGTCAAGTTATTTTTCAGAAAAAAGCTTAGTATTTCTAGTTGACAGAATATTTTTTTTGTGTTATACTGAAATTAAAAAATATCTCGAAAGGAGCTTTTAACATGAATGAATTTCAAAACTCTGAAACCCTTATGCCAACTCTGGACAGAAAAGAATTGCTTGCCCTTGTTGCTGAACACAATACAGGTGCAGAATTGCAAAATAATTTTTTATATTATCCAGAACAAAATTTACGTGTCAAATTAGAATTTGGGCAAATGAAACAAGTGAAAAATCGTTTTCATGTGCAGTTAATTTTTATTTTACAGCACCCTTGGTTTGATGAAGATTTCATAGAATCTTGTGCAGGTATCGGGACTAGCCCTGATAAAGCATTAAAAGCCGGTGTCGCTAATTTCTGTGGAAAAAATATATTAGAAATTGTTCTGAAAGCTTTGAAATTAAACAGCACGGAAATGATTACAACAAATATTATGGGTGAAACACATGAATTTTTTGTTCCAGAATATAAACCTGTTCAACACGGCGGAAAAACGACTGAAAGTACTGATTTATGGAAGATTATCAAGCATAAAATTCCAGAATATCTCGGCACAAAGCGTTGTTACTGGATAAGATTAACTTCTGCTAAATTTAACGAAACGACAACTTGTGAAGTTAGTATTAATCATACTATAT
>CAMWHN010000257.1 GCA_947174085.1 uncultured Ruminococcus sp. | reverse complement strand
GTATACACATGATAATTTTTCTGATTTAATTTCCCTGCGAGAGCCATACCACAAGCACAAGAAATGCCCTGTCCGAGTGAACCGCTTGACATATCAATGCCCGTTGTCTGAATACAGGGGTGTCCTTGTAACATTGCACCAATATGACGCAATTTTTCTAATTCTAATTTATCAAAAAAGCCTTTTTCAGCCAATACAGCATATAAAGCCGGAGCTGTATGCCCTTTAGATAATACAAATCTATCACGATTTTCATCTTCTGGATTTTCAGCATTCACCTGCATTTTATGAAAATACAGATATACCAGCAATTCTACAATAGACAATGAACCTCCGGGGTGACCTGATTTCGCATGAAATGTCCCTGTAAGAACGCCCATGCGGACATTGACAGCTATTTTCTGTAGCTGTTTCTTGATAACTTCGTCCATGAAATAAAACCTCCATAAAATTATTTAACAGCAATATGCTATTAATTCCCAAAAAAATAATTCCCATGCATTTTATAAATTTCTTCTAAAGGCAATGTAGCCCCAGCATGACCACCATCAGGAACAAGAATGCAGTTATTTTTTCCTAATAAATATTTTATAAAATCATGATTCACTAAATCATCTTTTTCGCCAATAATCGCAAAAATTTTAGAAAAATCCAGTTTTGCAAAATTAGCAAACAAATCAATATACTGCAAAATAAACTTCTGATTTTCAAATCCCAGCTTCGGCAGTGTCAAAAACGGTTGCGCACAAGGATTCACCAATACTGCATGACATCGATATTCTTTTGCAATCTGAACTGCAAAAAATCCTCCCATGCTATTTCCAGTCACAGCCTGACAATGCTGTTCTGTATATATTTTTTCCAGTATTTTTTTAATTTCATAAGGCTCTTGTGTATCATAATCAATTTGAGGTGACACAACTTCATAGCCGTTTTTTCTCAATGCATAACCAGAAGTATTTTCTGCAATTGCACCATAACCATGAATATTTAAAATTTTCATATAAAATCCTCTCTTGACAATATTCTTGTAATTAATTCTTCCATTGCACCTTGTTCGCAAGTTCTTGTTAAAATAATATCCGAAACGGCTTTTACAGAATCTGTTGCATTTGCTGGACAGACAGCCAAATCGGCAGATTTTAGCATAGCAATATCATTATCAAAATCGCCAACGGCAATAAATTTAAAATCCTGCATATTTGGCAAATTTTTATATGCCATCAAAGCACTGCCTTTAGAAACACCAGACGGAAGCATTTCATAAAACTTCAATTCCGACCTGATAAAACTCACATTTTGAAAATTTTTATTTGCAATATAATCTATAAAATCCGGCATATCATCAGGTGACATAGAAAATAATACTTTTATCCAATTGCCTTGTATTTCTGGAACAGTTGCATATTTAGGAGTCACACCACAAATTTTAATATGCTCCTGTTCATAATGTGTATTATTCACAACCCAAGTATTTTCCGCACAAAGCACTTCTATTCCGACATGAGATTTTTCTTTAAAAATTTCTTCTGTCATGATTTTCACACTATCGGGCAAAGCTTGCATAAACAGCATAGTTTTTTTAGCATAATCATAAATACAAGCACCATTAAATACAATCACAGGGCTTTTTAAATTTAATAAATGCATATAATATTCAGACGCCTGAACAGTTCTACCAGTTGCAATGGTAAAAACTCCGCCGGCTTGTTCAAATTCTCGAATTGCAAGCAAATCTTGTGCTAAAGGCTTTTTATTCTTCGGCAAAAGCGTTCCGTCCAAGTCCGTAATAATACAAATTTTTTCAGAATTTTTCATTACTATCACATCTTTTCAAATTTATTTAATAATCTCTGAAAATACTCTGGCGCAGGGCATTCAAATTCCAAATATTCACTAGTTCTCGGGTGTATAAAACCAATTTTTTTGGCATGCAAGCACTGTCCCTGTATGCCTTTCACAGCTTTCCCATAAACATTATCGCCATAAACCGCATGTCCGATATAAGCCAAATGCACACGAATCTGATGTGTTCTGCCTGTTTCCAAAATTAATCTTACATGTGCAAAACCGCCATATTGCTTCATCACTTCATAATTCGTAATTGCAGATTTAGAATTTTTTTCAGTCACACACATTTTTTTTCTATCAGAACTACTTCTGCCAATTGGCGCATTAATTACACCAGTTTTTTCTGAAAAACTTCCGACAGCAATTGCTTCATATTCTCTAGTAAAACTATGTTTTTTAATTTGCTCTGCTAATCCCTGATGTGCCATATCATTTTTTGCAACAATCAGCAAGCCACTTGTATTTTTATCAATTCTATGCACAATTCCGGGGCGAATCACGCCATTAATACCAGACAAACTATCTTTACAATGATATAATAACGCATTCACAAGCGTTTCGTCATAATTTCCGACAGCGGGGTGAACAACCATGCCTTTGGGCTTATTCACAACCAGTAAATCATTATCTTCATAAACAATATCTAAATTAATATCTTGAGGAATAATTTCAATTTCTTCTGGCGGAGGAATAGAAATCATAATTACAGCATTGGCTTTTGGTCGGCAATTTTTAGAAACCTGTTTATCATTTACAAGAACATTTCCACTTGCAATTAAGCCCTGTACAGCACATCTTGTCAAGCCAATTTCTTGTTCCGCAAGCCATTTATCTAATCTTAAACCCTCGGCTTGTTCAGGAAAAATTAACTCATGTTTTGTCATGTTTTTTCTCCTCGTCCATGAAAAATAAAATATAAATCATTAATAATACAGTTCCTACAGTAACAAAACAATCTGCAAAATTAAACACAGCGAATTGAAATAATTGCAAATCCAAATAATCTACAACTAAGCCATCACGAAAAATTCTGTCAATCATATTACCAAGCGCACCGCCTAGAATCATAATTAAACTAGTATATAATAATTTACTTTTTTTGCCATATTTTATTAATAAATAACTACAAATCCCCATGCCAATGGTTGTCACAATCAAAAGCAAAGCTCTTTGTCCAGAAAAACTACTAAACGCAGACCCATCATTTTGAATATATTTTAAATGCATAATATCCAGACTGCCGATTTGCAGAAAAGGTCGTTCCTGATATAATACAAAATTTTCAAGTATATACATTTTAATTAACTGGTCAATCCCTGCAATCACAAGAATTAACACAAGAGCCACTATCAGCAAAATTTGTCTCCCCTTTCTGCCAGCAATTACTATTTTCTAACAGCATTTTAAAAATCCCTGATATTTCCAATATATAATATTTCTTCATCAAATGCATACCACAGCTTCATAACTAAATGCCGTATTCCATTTTCATCTATATAAATCCAT
>CAMWHN010000256.1 GCA_947174085.1 uncultured Ruminococcus sp. | reverse complement strand
TGTATGAAAATATATAAAATTATATTGACAATATCATAAAAAAATGGTATAATAATACTATATTGTAAAGCGAACCCATGCGGACTGTATATGTTACCAGTTGCATTAGAAATATGGCTGAAACATCACTCCTCTAATGCATAAAATATACAAGAAAACAAGGATACTTCGCCAAAGACATTTTTTGATGTCTATCTTGATTTTTTATTTTTATATAAAATTATAAATATTTAAGGAGGTTTTTGCTAAAATGAAACTCAAAAAATTATGTGCGGTCTTCATGACAGGCGTAATGGCATTTGGTACACTAACAGGAGTGCCGTTCTCAAATGCTATAAAAGACTCTAATTCTAATGCTGTTTTGCAAGCATTGAACAGCCTGTCTCTTGATGCTGAACCGTTCACAGCATCAGCGGCAGTAAATAGTAATTTTCGCCGTCCAATCAACAATGAATCTCCTGCATGGATTGTCCATATTGACACATGGAATTATGCAGACCCTGAGAAAATTATTGAGCTTGTACCAGAAGATATTCTGTCGTATGTTATTTTTAATATTTCTCTTTCTATTAACTGGAGCAGTACAGAACATAGATGGCTTATGGTACAGGACGGTATCGAATGTGCAAGGTCATGGATAAAAGCTTGTGCTGACAAGGGTGTATGGACTATGATTCAGCCAGCAAGTGGCGGACAGTGTCATTTTCCTGATTATAAGGCAACAGATGACCTTGAAGATACAATTTTTGGTGAACTTTTCCGAGATTATCCAAATTTTATTGGCTTTAACTATGCAGAACAATTCTGGGGATTCGCATCAGAAGATTTTCCCGTAACTTATCAGGAACGTTATGACCATTTTTCTGCTTTGCTGAAACTTTGCAACAAGTATGGAGGTTATCTTGACATAAACTGGTGTGAAAATCAATGGGGTTCGTCTTTGAATCCGATTGCCATGCTAAAAACAAATTCTAACTGGGAACAGGCTTGCCGTCAGTATGGAAGTAATCTCATTCTTGAGGAGAAATATACACAAGTAAGTTATATTGAAGATGTGGAAAGCGAAATTTATGGTGCATATATTTCTGGTTACTGTGGGAATTATGGTGTTCGTTGGGACGATACAGGCTGGACAGATTATCCATGGAATGGCGGAGATTTTGACACACAGACCAAAGACCAATATCGTCTGTCAACAAGTCTGCCAATATATTTTGAACGTATGGCAATGAACGGTATGACAGTTATTGATGGCCCTGAACTTGTATGGGCGGACTGTATCAAAGGACTTTGGGACGGTACAGACAGTGAGGGATATAAATATCGTCAATGGGATTTCTATGACCAGTGCAAAAATGTCAATGTAGATTTAATGCGTAAATTTGTTGACGGCACGATTCGCATTCCTGACCGTAAAGAAGTCATTGAACGTACGAAAGCTGTTGTAATTCAAGACGTAGACTCTGGAAGCAATGACGAAAAATATTGTTCTTATAAAACTTTATTTGAGGGATTGTATCGCATAGAAGAAGATGGCAATTATAAAGACAATCATAATCCTTATAAGAGTACCGGACGTTACCAAACAATTCCAACGGTTTATGCACTCACAGATGACCTTGCAAAATCAATTCCTGTACAAATCAAGCAGTCAACAATTGCTTCACGCTGGAGCAGTATTGCTGAAAAACAAGCAGAATTTAATAAACTTTATCCAGAATCTTATTATGCGAACTGTTATGTAGCAAATAACGAAAATACATGGATTACTTATTATAATAGTAAAATAAACGATGGCGATAGAGGCGCAGCGTTTGACCTAAAATATAATACCTGTAAATCTCTTGATATTAAGCATCAACTTTACGGTACAGCTATTATCAATGAATATTCTGATTCTATTGATATTTACATGAATAACTACGATGAAGATGACGCAACAAGTTTAAAAACCGAATCTGTTACTATTTCAGGCGCAAGTGCTAAGCCTACTTTTACAGCGAAAGACAGAGGTACAAATCAAGCTGAAAGTTCTATTACAGAAAGCTGGAATAATGGTACTTATACACTTACAATTAAGCATAATGGCCCTGTAGATATTTCACTCAAGTGTTCCGGTAATGAAAAAGACCGTTTGACTAGTTATAAACAGTCTATAAGAAAAGCTCCAGCCTCTCCAAGTTTTTATACTGGCGCACGTCAGTATGAAGGCGAAAACTTTGATATGAAAAATGTAGAAGGCAATGTTACAAATGGTTGTAATAGTGGTCTTAAAAAATATCAGGGTATGGGATTTGTGAAATTCGGTACAAAAGATACTGCTGCTGTGAAAGATACTGTAAATACGACAAAAGAAGGTATCTTTAAATGGACACTTCGTTATTCTGCTATCTCTGATGTAAAATGTGTAGACCTTTATGTAAACGGCGATAAAATTAAAACACTTTCACTTTCTAAGGGTTCAGATTATGACGATTGGAAAACAATTAGTGAAAATATTAATCTCAAAGCTGGAGAAAATAAAATCGAACTGAAAGCAAATACAACACTGCCATGTTCACTCTATCTTGATAATTTCAAACTTGAAGGTGATTTCGGTGATGCAGTAGCTACAGTTCAGCCACTGGACGGCAAGTTAATTAAAAATCTTATTGTAAATGACAAAGAAAATGCCAACGATTGGTCAATAAATGACAGCTTTGAAAAAGGAGCTTTTATATTCGGTGACCGTGATATTACAGCAATAGATGTTCCTGCAACGCTTATAGGTGCAGAAGCTGTCAAAACAGCTTGTGATTCTAAAATGTTTACTGAAGATTTATGTTCGTTTACAGTGAGTGCTGATGCTACGATTTATATTGCAGTTGATACTCGTGTTGTCTCAATTCTTCCAGAATGGCTTGGAACTTGGACAAAAACAGATAATGTACTTACTGCTTCCAGTGATTTGACATTTGCATTGTATAAAAAAGATTTCAAATCCGGCGAAAAAGTTACACTTGGTCTGAACGGTGGTAACGGCAATAATACTAATTATCTTATATTTGCTAAAAACATGGAAAAAATCGTCAAAGGCGATGTAAATTTTGATGGTGTTGTTAATATTTTTGATATGTGCCTCGCAAAAAAATATATAGCAAATGGGTTTACAAATACACTTTCTTATGATGCAGCTGATGTCGACGAAAATGGTAAAGTCGATAGCAATGATATTAAGCAAATTCAAGATTTTCTATTAGCAAGAATCAAAAATTTTAAAAAAAGCAGTAATTCATAAATGATTTTAGTTCATCTCCTCTCTCTATGGGGGAGGTGAATTTTTTATTGCTTAAAAAAATATTTCAAAAATAAATTAAATAGTGTTATTTATAATAC
>CAMWHN010000255.1 GCA_947174085.1 uncultured Ruminococcus sp. | reverse complement strand
CATATCTTTATTTTATCATAGTATTTATTGTCTGTCAAGTTGATTCACTATAACAGTTTCAACAAATGTACCCCCTAAGTCTAAAAAATCCAAAAATAAAACGATTACTCGAGCTATCGTTTTAGGATTGCTCTGAAAACTACGTAACTACCACTTTTGAATATAATAAACGAACCGTAATTTCTTTGTATCAAAATTACGGTGCTAATATGGCGGACAGAGAGGGATTCGAACCCTCGAAGCGCTACTAACGCTTACACGATTTCCAGTCGTGCGCCTTAGACCAGCTCAGCCATCTGTCCAAATATATAAAATTAACAAGAATTTGGTGCGAGTGACGGGACTTGAACCCACACGTCCAACATTAGCACCTCAAGCTAGCCTGTGTAACTATTCCAGCACACTCGCATACAAACTCTTGTAAGTCTGATTTCCAGAACAATTAATTATTATAGCATAATTTAAAAAACAGATTGTCCTAATTTAGTTATTTCTTATTTTGTAATTATTTTTCTCAAAAAAATTATAAATTCAGTTTTCTTTTGATAAGGTTTCCAAACTAGTCCATGTAATCCACTGAAATTTTGCGGTTAATGGTACATCTCCAGAAAACGGTTTTAGCCATGTATCAACACCTATACCTGGCCATGCATTTACCATTATTTTACTGGGATTAGACGGAATATTTTCTGTAACAGTATATCTTGCCACCCCGTCAACATACCATGTTATGGAATCCTCAAGCCATAAAAATCCATAAGTATGATATCCTTCCATTGCATCAAAACCAAGGTCAAGCATATATTCATGCTCACCTACCCCATCCGTATAATAGTTAAGTTGTACTTTAGTTGTATCATATCCAAGAAATTCAAAATCAATTTCATCCCATGGGTCACCTTCAGATGGACCTGTATAAGTAAAAAATCCTGTATCAACTCCATCTGCTTTGATAGGAATCATTGAACATTCATAATACCCATAACTATAGTTGATAGCAGAACGATACTCACCACTTAAATAATGATATTTTCCAGATGCATCATTTGTAATTGTAATCTCCATAGCCTTATTGAATGCAATATTTGAAGATGTCCAGCCACAATCAAAACACCCCCCATTAGTCCATGGACCTGATGGGAAGAAGTAAAAATTTCTACCTTTTCTTAAATCTGCCACCATATCAGCAGAGTTATTTATTGATGTTCCATAGTCAATGCCATCACTAATTTTCTTTTTCAAAAGTACAAAATCAAAAATATTTACACTTAAATCTTCATTTATATCAGCCAGAATAAATTCTTGTTTTGTAAACGTTTTTCTGTTATGAAGATAATCCCGCAATATTAAAATATCTTTTTCATTAATTTTATGATCCGAATTGATATCTCCAAGACATACTTCATTAGTAGTGCTATCCGCTGAAACAGGAAATAAATTCAAATAATTTCCTAAAATTAAAATACTGCAAATATAAGAAAACATCTTTTTCTTCAATTACAACACATCCTTATAGTAATATTTAATTATACATCATTCCCAAAATAATGATGGATTATTTAGATTATACTATATCAAATAGATATTGTCAATATATTTTTTAAATTCTAACAATTATCCAATAAAAAAAAGATTGGAAACCCAATCTTTTCTACTCTGCAACTTTCCTGATGCAAAAATATGGCGGACAGAGAGGGATTCGAACCCTCGAAGCGCTACTAACGCTTACACGATTTCCAGTCGTGCGCCTTAGACCAGCTCAGCCATCTGTCCAAATATATAAAATTAACAAGAATTTGGTGCGAGTGACGGGACTTGAACCCACACGTCGTTTCCAACACTAGCACCTCAAGCTAGCCTGTCTGCCAATTCCAGCACACTCGCATGAAAACTCTTGCAAGTCTGATTTCCAGACTGCTTAATTATTATAACACAGTTTAGAAAATTTGTCAAGTGTTTTTTCGAAAAATACAGCCAAAATTTTTTTTATTTTTTTGTGCAAATTACCAAGTAATACGACTTTGTGTAGAGGGTTGACTTCCAGAGCGTCTACCGTCCATAGAAATATCTACCCCAGATGTACGCTCCATAGGCTGAATAATCACAGAAGCCGGTTTATGAGCATTCCATTCAAACATATAAGATTCACCAGAACTTTGTCCAATTAAATTTCTCCATGATAAATCTGTTTTAAAATCAGGGTCAGAACCAATCCAGCATACAACTGCATCAGGGTCAGCTTCCAGTGTTGAATTACTATTCATATTGCTAATCACTATTGGATTACCCTCAACAAGTACTGCAACATAAGCCTCTGAACCTTTTCCGGTTAGCGTAGAAGTCGCAAGTCCTTTTTGCGAAATTACACCCTGTGCTAAAAATCTAACACTGTAATCACAATCTTTTGTAAATGCAAGAATATTTTCACTTTCCACAGAAAGTGTCTCGCCAACTCCTAATTGACAAACAACAACATGTTGTTGATTATTCGCATAATAAGTCACGCTATCGCCGGAAAATTCTACTTTCATGAGTGGTAAATTTTCACCTGTTACTCGTCTTGCAAGTTGTCCAAATAATGCTTGCGCATGATTATTCTGTGGACCTAGCAAAACTTTTGTAAATTTAAAATTTTTTCCGCCGTTGCATTCTCCGGCAATAAATGCACCTGCTTTTACAAAAATATAATCATGATTGCCCCTGCAAGTAACTTTTAAACTTACTTCATTCAACGTTTCAAAACAAATCATATTAATCTAAACTCCTTTTATTATCTTTCAAAGTTCACACCATACATGCCACAGAATGCTGGCAAGTCTTTCGCAACACCTGAACCAACGGCATTAAATTTCCATGCGCCTTGATAGCGATATAATTCCCCAATTACCATAGCCGTGACTTCACTGTAACAATCCGTTAAATCAAACCGTGCAATTTCCTGATTTCTGTTATTTAAAATTCTGCCGTAAACATTTCTAGTCATACTAAAATTAAGCTGTCGCTCAAACGCTTCATAAATTGTCACGGCAAATACAATTTTCTGTACATCGGGGTTTAAATTTGCAACTTGCACATCTATCAAAGCTTTATCTTGATTGTTCTGATTTACAGAATATTGTACTGTTTTATCAGGACTTGTCGGCTGTCCGTAAAATACAAACCAGTTATCATTTAATACAACTTGATTTTGATTTAATATAAAAGCTGATGCATCTAATTCACATTGAGGATTTAGCACTTCCCAACCTAAAGCAATTTTAATATATGGCTCTGAAATAGAAATTTTTTGTCCTTTTCTTAAATACATGCCTGTTGCTGAATTTTGAGGAGCTGTTCGCATTGGCGGTTGTGGTGCAGAATTAGCATGATAATTTTGTTGTGG
>CAMWHN010000254.1 GCA_947174085.1 uncultured Ruminococcus sp. | reverse complement strand
ACATACCAATTTCTTCTTTGAATAATCTCGAAAGATACGCATCACTAATTTTTAAATATTCTGCTACATCATGAAGCATAATTTTACTATGCAAATGCTCGCTAATATATTCAATTGCTTTTACAATTTGTTTAGAATAAATTTTACTATTTCTAACTCTCTGCATTTTTCTAGTATAAGCTTCTAACATTTCTTTATGAACCGCATGAATTTCTGATTCTGTTTGACATTCATCTACTTGCATGATATATACATCACTTAATTGATACGCTAGTTCTGGTGTCATACCATAGCGAATGCAGAATCTAGCAACTAATGCAGCAAGTACAACAAAATGATATTTTAAATTTCTAAGCTTATCTTTGCTTAACGTTCCGTAACCCTCACAGTACAAAGGTGAAGCAAAAAAACGCATCATTTCCATATTACCTGCACCAATACTTTCATAAAAAGCAATTTCTCTGTCAAATGACGCACGTTCAAAGCCGTTTTCTCTTTGCTGAAATAATAGCTCTGCAACTTTTTTCTGTGTTTCTTCTTGCATAAAAAATCCCCCTTGTCGTATTATTCTAATTATAATAATATTATACCATAAGTCAGAAAAATTAACAAGTGGGGAACTATTTATTTATAAATTTTTTAAAATTTCTTCACGAATGCCATCTAATCTAGGATTAGAAAGCCCAAAATCTAATTCTTTATAACTCCACGCACAGCGAGCAATTTTATATTTTTCAAATACATTATGAATTACTTGAAACCATTTTAATATATCTTCCGGTTCTGCTCTGTCAATCACGCCGTATTCACCGCAATATAGCACTGTATGATTTTCTTGTGCTTTGGCAATCGCAGAAGCAAAAAGCTGTTCAAAATAATGTTCTGTAATATTACTTTCAGAAAAACAAAATCTTTCATCAGGATTAATTTTATCAGTCCAGTATGCGCCTTGATGTGTAAATTTTAAAGGCTCATAACAATGCATATTATAAATAACATTCTTATCATAAGGCGGATTTAAATATTTTACAGTTTTAGGGCTATTATTTTCATAACTGCCAACTAAAATTAATACATCAGGTGCAAATTTTCTAATTCTCTGAATACATGTATTAGCAATTTGATTCCAAACAGAAAGATAGCATTTTTCTGTCACTTCGTTTAATAATTCAAATGCGACTTGTTGAGAATCTCCCCCATATCGTTTGGCAAAACATTCCCATATTTCATAAAAACGCTCCTGATAAATTTCATTTTCAAAAAATCCTTCTTCGTGTTCCGCATAATTATCAAAAGAAAATCCTATTGTTTTATGTAAATCAAGCACTGTATGCAAACCATAGGCTTTACACATGGCAATTGCCTTGTCAATTCTTAGCAATCCGTCATCAAGCTCCAGAATATTATAATCTATCGGGATTCTGACATGGTCAACACCCCAAGTAGAAATTATTTTAAAATCCTGTTCTGTAATAAAACTATCCATTTTTTCAGGGTTATAATCACACTGTGAAAACCAGCCTCCAAGATTCACACCTTTATAAAATCCTCTTTGTTCTAAATTTAGCATAATTATCAGCTCCTTTATTTATTTTTAATTTTTATTATCATAACATATTTTTTTAATCCGGTATAGCATATTCTTGTTATTTATAGTATTTTCTTGCACATAATATTATAAAAAGCCGACAATTTTCTGTCGGCTTTAATTTTAGTTATGATTTAATAACCGAATGTGAATGAATAAAAAATTCTTCCTGACTTGATTGCCATGCCTTGATTTTCGGCGGGAACTCCGCATCAAACTGCTTAATTTTTTCCTCATCATCAAGCAATTCTGAAACTTTGCTTTCATGATAATACCATTTTCTGCCATCAAGTACGCCCTCACGAAGTTCTTTTACAAGCAATGCTGTAGGGAAAATATCACCTGCAAGACAAACATTATATTTAATACAACTTTTAAATCCTCGTGACACATAATTATCAGGATTTCCAAAAATTACAACCGTATCATAACCCATTTCAACGGCTTTTGCAAAAGAATGCGCAATTAGAATTTTACTATAGCCCTTACGCTGATATTCAGGCAGAACGCAGATAGGACCAAAAGAAAGAATTTTTTTCTCTGTTCCGGCTTCGTCAATAAGTTTCGATTTCGTGTACATGATGCTTGCTATTACTTTTCCATCAATCTCAATAACAAAATCAAGTTCGGGAACGAAATCCACATGATTTCTCATGACATGTGCAAAATAATGTTCATTCGCTCCGGGAACACTCAAATTCCAGAATGCCTCACGATTGATATTTTCTACAACTCTGTAGTCGGCTTCTGTCTCCAAACGGATAATATATTTAGTTTTACTCATTATTTTTCCTCCTGAAAATTGCTAATACAATACGGGAGGTTTGTGTTGAGAATGTATTCGCAAACCGCCCGTTTACGCTACTATCTCAGGTCTGTTATTTTTCTTCAAACAACAATCTCCTTTAAACTAAATTTAAAGCAAAACTATATTCTATAGTTTTGCTTTTAGTGCGCCTGACAGGAATCGAACCTGCATGCCTCTCGGCACAAGAACCTAAATCTTGCGTGTCTGCCAATTTCACCACAGGCGCATATGATAAATTTTCTAAATTACTATTTTACATGCTCAGCCGAATTATTGCAAGCAATATAAATCAGAATTTATCTGTTACAAAGCCAACAGACCCTATCTAAATAATTCTTAACCCATTCAAAGTCCAACCAAGGATATCTTGTGAGACAAGCTTTTATAGAAATTTCAAAATACTCCTGATCATCACCATAATTCATACTACGACCCCCAAAGTGATGTGACTGATATATACCCGCAAAGGATGCACATACATTATCAAGGTAACTTTCAACTTCTTGAAAATAGTCCACCAATGCAACAATCTTTTTTCTAATCTTTTTTCTTTCAAAAATGGAATACTGTTTGCTTATAGCATTTATAAATTGATCTAATCTGTTATAGTTTGGAAGGCTTAGAAATTTTTCAAAGATTTCTGAAATATTATTATTACAGCAAGGAGGGGGAAGAACTGTTGTATCTTTTGAAATATTTATCAATCTTTCTATATTTTTTTCTCTAATCTCCTGTGCAGTCATTTTTTTCAATCACCCCGTATATTTTAATTTATCAAAACAGAGCCAAACAATACAGAAAAAATAAACGCACTAACATAATGCAAACGGAATCTTGCATGTCTGCTAACTTCACCACAAGTGCATGATGCTATTATAGCATATTTTTTCATACTTGTCAATAATTTTAAAAATATTTTTTTATAATAATTCAATAATATTTTAAAATAATAATTGATATTTTTTGCAGTCATAGAAGAAAATGCAATTTCTAGTTTTTGAGGAAATGAAAATGTTAATATC
>CAMWHN010000253.1 GCA_947174085.1 uncultured Ruminococcus sp. | reverse complement strand
GAATTAAATCCGCTAATTTATATAACGCTGTAGGCGCATTGCCAATCGCAAAAATTAAATCACCCTTTAAATAACAAGCTTTTTCCATAGAAATCATAGCCCGAGTTACACCTTTGGCTTTCGCTTGCTCTGCAACGTCAGAATCCGACATAAAACAATAAGCTTCCCCACCCAACGCATGCAGAGATTTTTTATTAATTCCAGATAATGCCATATTTGTATCAGTAATAATATTTGCGCCATTTTGTAAAGCCTGTAATGCTGTTTCAACAGCATGTTCAGAAAATTTTAAATTTTCTATATAATCAAAATCTGCCGTTGTATGAATCACACGTTTTAGAATTAATTTTTGATTTTCAGGAATATTTATATTTTTTAATTTTTCTTCAATAATCGCAAAACTTCTTGTTTCAATTGCATCTGGCTTTATAAATTCTAAATTCAAGAAATTACACCTCATTTCAAAATTTCATATTTTTCAATTTCAGCCGTCTGGAAATCCACAGCTTCCTGATAAGCACTTAATGCAAAATCAAATAATTTTGCGCCGATTACTGCGCCAGTCCCCTCGCCTAAACACATATTGCAATCAAAATAAGCCTTTAACCCAATAGCATCTAGTGCTAATTTTCCAGCAGGCTCAGCAGAACAATGAGACGCATATATATAATTTTTACAAGCTGGTGCTAATTTCACAGCACAATTTGCAGAAACAGCAGAAATAAAGCCATCTATCATAACAGGTACATGATAAATAGCACCACCTAAAAAAGCTCCTGTCATACCGCAAATATCAAAACCGCCTAATTTTGCCATAACATCAAGAACATTATTTTTATCAGGTTTATATAAATTAATCGCTTTTTTTATCACTTCAATTTTATGCTTTAAGCCCTCACTGGTAAGCCCTGCACCTCGTCCGGTGACAAGTTCCGGATTTACTTCTTCTAAAACAGATAAAATTGCACTCGAAGTTGTCGTATTTCCAATTCCCATTTCACCAGTAATTATCAAATTATAACCTTGATTTTTTTTTTCATGAACTAAATTAATACCTGTGATAATAGCTTGTTCACATTGTTCCAGTGTCATTGCCGATTCTTTCAAGAAATTTTTTGTTCCGTAAGCTATTTTTCTAATATCCAGACCGGAGCAATTCAAATCTTCAGCAATGCCAATATCTATGGGAAACACATCAGCATCACAAATTTTAGCCAAAGCATTTACTGTTGCAATACCCTTTGTAAAATTTCTGGTAACACTTGCTGTAACTTCTCTGCCAGTTTGAGTTACATGTTCTTCTACAATGCCGTTATCCGCACAGAAAATTAATACAGCTTTTTTCATGCCTGAAAATTTTGCCGAGCCGGTAATTCCAGCAAGTTGAATTAGCATATCTTCCAAACGTCCAAGACTTCGCAAAGGCTTTGCAAGATTATCCCAATGCGCCCGAGCTTCCTGCATGGCATGTTTATCTAAATCTGTTATTTTTTTCAAATAATTTTCTAACATAAATATTCCCCCTAATTTAAATATTCCAAAATTTCTTGCAATTGCAAACCTGTTTCTTCGGGACGTTTTATTAAAATCACAGGAATATTACATTTTTTTGCAATATTTATTTTTTGTATCAAGCCACCTTTTTCGCCACTGTCTTTAGAAACTAGTATATTAATATTATATTTTTGAATGATACTAAATAAAGCTTGTTCTGTAAACGGGGGCAGAGAAAATATAATATTTGCTTTAGAATTTTCTGCAATTTTTCTTGATTCTTGTGTATTTAAAATTCTGACCCAAGCCCTATCAGAAAAATTCTTCACATGATTTTCATAAAAATTTAAACTTTTGACACCAGTCGTAAATAAAATATTTCCAGTCATTTTAGATAATATCACACAAGCTTTTTGTTTAGAATCTGCAATTATAATATTATTATAATTATAATTTATTTTTTCACGAATTAAGCGCAAATAATTTATATTTAATTCTTCACAAACAGATTTGACAATTTCAGTTACTTGTTCTGCAAACGGGTGAGAAGCGTCTATAATACAATCAAAATTAACTAATTTTTTTAAAAAATCCTGTTTACTTAATCTGCCAATATTAATATTAATATTACAATTTTTTAATATTTCTTTGCCGTAATCTGTTGCAACAAATGCTGTAATTTCATGCTTTTCAGAAATATTTTTAATTAATTCTGTTGCATCACTTGTTCCTGCAATAATTGCAATTTTCATAAAATATACCCTCTTGGCGTAATCATGTAATTATTTTTAATATAACTCTGAGAATTGCCAATAATAACCACACAAAACATATCTACTGGCTGATTTTTTAATTCTTTCAGACTTGTAAACCAAGCTTTTTGATTCTCTCTGCCAGCATTTCGAACAATGCCAACAGGCGTATCCGGACTTTGATATTGCATCATTAATTCACAAGCATGCGCTAAATATTCTGTTCTGGATTTAGATTTTGGATTATAAATACAAATCACAAAATCTCCCTGTGAGGCACAAGAAATTCTTTTATAAATTAACTCCAACGGAGTGAGCAAATCACTTAGACTAATCACAGCGAAATCATGCATTAACGGTGCGCCTAATACAGAACTTGCCAAACTTGCTGAAGTAACGCCAGCAACAATTTCAATTTCAATTTCCGCCTGCATATCTTGCATTACTTCTAATAAAATACCTGCCATACCATAAATGCCACTATCACCGCTAGAAACCAATGCAATATTCTTATTTTTCAAGGCTTCCTGCACGGCAAATTTACAGCGTTCAATTTCTTTTCTCATAGAAGAAGCATAATAATTTAAATCTGGAAATTCTTTTTTCAATAAATCAATATAAGCCTGATAGCCAATAATTAAATCCACAGATTTTAATGCAAAAATCGCCTGTTCTGTCATATATTTTTTTTCTCCTGAACCAAAGCCGACAACAAATATTTTCATAAAATTCAACTCCTTTATTTTCTAAAATATAATTTATCCAATTTTTTTCTACAAATGGCAAGTGTTATTCCAGAAAATTTTACTTTTCCTGTCAAAACTTCTCCACAATCTGAACCAAGATAACTACAAGCTTCGGCAACAGATGACAAACCCGTTATTTTTTCAACAAATTCTGATGCTTCAAATAATTTTTCACAAGCTTTAATTTTTTCATCTGGAATAATTTCTAGTGTTAAATTATATTTTTCGCATAATTTTAAAATCGCCGGTTCATGCTGTTTTAATCTAATTCTAACAATTTTCGCAACATATAGCAAACTTAATTTTTGTTTTTCTAATAATTCTAACACACAAGATTCTAAATTTTCAAAACTAATATTTTTTTTACAGCCTATGCCGATTACTAAACTTTTTGGACGAAGTATTAACATTTTTTCTGAATATTCTGGATTTTCTAAAATTTTATCAGAAATAATAACC
>CAMWHN010000252.1 GCA_947174085.1 uncultured Ruminococcus sp. | reverse complement strand
CCAAACTATACTGGTAAATTAAAAATTCGCTTGCGTACGCAAAATCAGAATTTATTAATTGCATTAGAACAATTTTTTAAATTCTGGATTTTACTGGAACAAAATTATTTTCCAGAGATTAGGGCAGAATATATTATTACTTCTGGAAGATTAGAACGTTCTATTTCGCATAACAGTATAAATGAAGAATTATTGGGGAAATTAATTAGTAATTATATACAGAGATTTGATAATTATTTAAAAGCATGGTTCGCCGGAGAGTCTCCACAGACTTTAGAAAACCAGTTTGCACAAGAAGCTAATATCATAAAAGAATATATTTAATTTTAAGGAGATGTTTTTATGAATGCACAGAAATTTACACAGAAATCTATGGAGGCTATTCAAAATGCCCAAAGTATTGCAATTTCTAAAAGTAATATGCATATTGAACAAGTGCATTTGTTTCAGGCTTTACTCACACAGGAAAATGGCTTAATCGGACAGCTATTGCAGAAATTAAATATTAATATTAATAATTTGCAAAATTCTGTACAGACGATAATTAATTCTATTCCTGCTGTTACCGGAAGCGGACGTCAAGCGGGACAAATATTAATTTCTCATGAAGTAGATTTAGCATTAAATCTCGCCGAACAACAGGCTTTTAACATGAAAGATGAATTTGTCTCTGTAGAGCATATTTTTCTTGCTTTATTAGAAACACCGGATAATTTATTAAAAAAGATTTTAAGTCAGTATAGTATTACGAAAAATGCATTTTTACAGGTTCTTATGCAAGTTAGGGGCAATACCAGAGTAACAAGCGAAAATCCTGAAGAAACATATGATGTCTTAACAAAATACGGGCAGATTTTAACAGAACTTGCCAAACAAGATAAATTAGAGCCTGTAATTGGACGTGACAGCGAAATTAGAAACGTGATTCAAATTTTATCCAGAAAATCTAAAAATAATCCGGTTTTAATTGGCGAAGCCGGCGTTGGTAAAACTGCAATTGCCGAGGGTTTAGCTTTGCGTATCGCAAGAGGTGATGTGCCGGATAGCCTGAAAGAACGTCAAATTTTTTCACTAGATTTAGGAGCTTTAATTGCCGGTGCAAAATATAGAGGCGAATTTGAAGAAAGATTAAAAGCTGTTCTCGCAGAAATTAAGAAAAGTGATGGAAGAATTATTTTATTTATAGATGAGTTACACACAATTGTTGGTGCAGGAAAAACAGACGGCGCAATGGACGCAGGAAATTTATTAAAGCCAATGCTCGCAAGAGGAGAATTGCATTGTATTGGTGCAACAACGCTAAACGAATATCGTCAATATATCGAAAAAGACCCTGCTTTAGAACGCCGTTTCCAGCCTGTTCTAGTTGCAGAGCCGACTATTGAAGATACAGTTTCTATTTTGCGTGGCTTGAAAGAACGTTATGAAGTATTTCATGGTGTGAAAATTCATGATAATGCGTTGCTCTCTGCCGTAATGCTGTCAAATAGATATATCTCAGATAGATTTTTACCAGATAAAGCAATTGATTTAGTAGACGAAGCTTGTGCTATGATTCGTACAGAAATGGATTCTATGCCACAAGAAATTGATGATATTTCAAGACATATTATTAGACTGGAAATTGAAGAAACGGCTCTCAAAAAAGAAACAGATAAGCTCTCACAAGAGCATTTACAAGATATTCAGAAAGAACTTGCTGAATTGCGTGATAAATTTTTAGAAATGAAAGCACGTTGGGAAAATGAACGTACTGGCATTTCTAAAGTTCAGAAACTCCGTGAAGAAATAGAACAAGTAAAATCTGACATGGAACGTGCCGAACGTGAATATAATTTAAATCTTGCATCTGAATTAAAATATGGCAAACTGCCGGAATTACAGAAACAACTTGCTGAACAAGAAAAATTGGCGTCTGAATCCAGTGTAACACAAAGTTTGCTTCGTGATGAAGTGACTGCCGAAGAAATTGCTAGAATTATTTGCCGTTGGACTGGTATTCCTGTTTCAAAGCTTATGGAGGGCGAACGTGAAAAATTATTACACATGGAAGATATTTTACATGAGCGTGTAATTGGACAAGATGAAGCTGTGACAAAAGTCAGTGAAGCAATTTTGCGCTCTCGTGCAGGGATTCAATCTCCAGACCGTCCAATTGGTTCATTCTTGTTCTTAGGCCCTACAGGTGTCGGCAAAACAGAACTTGCGAAAGCTTTAGCACAATCGTTATTTGATGACGAAAATAGCATGGTTAGAATTGACATGAGCGAATATATGGAAAAATTTAGTGTCAGTCGCTTAATTGGTGCGCCTCCCGGATATGTCGGCTATGAGGAGGGTGGTCAACTCACAGAGGCTGTTCGCAGAAAGCCTTATTGTGTTGTATTACTTGATGAAGTCGAAAAAGCACACCCTGATGTATTTAATTTATTATTACAAATACTTGATGATGGCAGAATTACAGACTCACAGGGAAGAACGATAGATTTTAAAAATACTATCTTGATTTTAACTTCTAATTTAGGTTCGTCTTATATTTTAGATGGATTGCAAGAAAATGGCGATATTTCTGAAGAAGCTAGAAATCAAGTAAATAAATTATTACACCAGCAATTCAGACCTGAATTTTTAAACAGACTGGACGAAATTGTATTTTATAAGCCATTACAGCGTGAACAAATATTCAAAATTGTAGATTTGTTATTAAATAATTTAAAATCTCGTCTGAAAGACAAGCAATTAGATATTATATTAACAGATACAGCGAAACATGCAATTGTGAATAATAGCTATGATGTCAGCTTTGGTGCAAGACCGCTTAGAAGATATTTACAGCAGAAAATTGAAACGCTTATCGCAAAGCATATGATTAAAAATGATATTGCTTCTGGTACAGTTTTAGAAATTGATTACCAAAACGGCGAATTTATATTATTATAAATAAAATCACAGGATAGTATTGAAAAATACTATCCTGTGGTTTTTAGATTTATATTATAATTTATACTGCATAAAATTATTATTTTTTACAAAACCAAAATCCTGATAGAATAAAACACCCATATCTGAAGCAGTAATCTGAATTACAGCACACCCTTGTTCTTTGGCTTCGTTTACGATTCTTGAAAGTAATTCTTTGGCAATGCCTTTTCTTCGATATTTTTTATCTGTATACATACTTGACAAAAGTCCTATTTTTCCGTTTGGACAACTAAAATAAGGTGGTTTTTCTACAATAGACATTCCGCTTGTTGCAATTATTTTTTCATTCTCATCAATATCAACAGCAATCCATGAAATAAATGTATTATCTGCCATATGACGTTGATAGTAATCTTTTAATGCAGGCACAAGATTAATATCTTCTTTTGCACCTTCTTCACGCAATTGATTAATTCGCATTTCAATAAAAATAGCAAGGTCTTTATTTGTTAATTTTCTATAAAAAATATT
>CAMWHN010000251.1 GCA_947174085.1 uncultured Ruminococcus sp. | reverse complement strand
GTGTAATATTATGCTTCGCAACAGGAGGAATTTTATTTCAAAAAAGAAATATCATTGAAATTTTGATACTTGGC
The DNA here is from genome assembly GCA_947174085.1 of uncultured Ruminococcus sp. Classification (GTDB taxonomy): domain Bacteria; phylum Bacillota; class Clostridia; order Oscillospirales; family Ruminococcaceae; genus UBA3855. The sequence continues at coordinate 3,402 of CAMWHN010000251.1, read as the reverse complement.
ATTTCATTTTTTTTCTGTTCGTATATATTAGCAACCATGGCATTGTTTGTACTAGATGAATATAGTTTGTTTCGAGGGATTGGCGTAACTGCCGGATTGGATTTAGTAATATTTTTGATGATATATTTAAAATATCAGCCCAAAAGATTAGAAATTAACTGGAATATTAAAAAATTTATGATTCCTGTACTAATTTCTGTGATTGGGTTTGCTTTTGTGAGCAATAAAAATGAATTATTCGGCATGGGTCAAGATGAAGGTGTGTATCAATGCGTTGCTATTAATTTCATGAACGGCTATGATGACAGGCAACAGAATTTTTCAGAATATGAATTATTAAATTCTGAAGAATCACAGAAAAATTTTCAAACTGCTGTGCATAATAAACTAGTTGGCTATGATATTCCGAAAGAAAATTACCCAGATACTGTTTATGATAGAGAAGTCAGCTCTGTTTCTGGTATTTATCATGGAATCCCGACTTATGCCGCAATGCTTGCCCTATGGGGAAATTTATTCGGCATGTCACATATGGCTGAAATTCAAAATATATTTTATCTATTAGCAATATTTTTATTATATTTTACATGCCAAAATTTAAAATTAAAATCTTGTTCTGCCATTACTGCCTGTAGTTTATTTGCATTATCGCCAATCGTTATTTGGGTTGCGAAATCAAGTCTGACAGAAATGTTTCTCGCTGTATTAATTTTATTATTTTTATATTTTCTGACAGATAATCAAAAGCCCGAACAAGTGAAATTTTCTATTTTGCCGATTATCGTTTTTAGCTGTTATCATGTGTCAATTTATACGCTTTTGCCATATATATTAATTATCTATGCAGGATTGTATTTTTTTACAAGAAAAAATATATTTGCTATATTATTAAATATTACAATTCCAGTATATTTGGCAAGTTATTTCGCAATGCGACATGTACAGCCTTTTTATACCATGAATAATTATCGTTCTGTATTTATTGGCAATATAAATGTTCAGAATATTACACAAACAGTTATGATTGCTTGTCTGGTTCTGGAGCTGATTTGTATTAGTTATTGCTTGTTGATTCATAAATTTGTTGAAAAAATTTATTTGAAAAAAAATTCTAAATTTCTAAAATGGCTATTAGTCAATATGATAGCATTGCCAGTATTATATATTATTTATCAAAGCATGAATCAGTTAGAAACTGTCGAAGATAGCATATCTTTGACGATAATTGGCTTTATAGAAAATGCTGGAATTGTATTAATTCCAGTTGGCATGTTAATTACTTTACTGAAATCTAAATTATTTCTTGTTAATAAAGAAAAACTAGTGATATTTATTTCATTTTTTTATTGTGTGTTAATTTATTCCGCATTTTTAAGATTTGAAATTGATTATTATGATTATTATGCAAGATATTTAGTACCGTTTATTCCAGTCGCAGTATTATTTGGTGTGACTGCATTAGATAATCTAGGCAAAAAATTAATTTATCCTGTTATGATTGCAAGTTTGTGTTTTTCTATGCCTTATGCGAATTTTTTAAAAATGCACAAAGATGATACTCGCATGGAATGGGAAATTTTAGAAGATATTACTATGCATATTAGTCAAAATGACTGTGTTGTTATAGAAAATTATTATTTGCCGACGCTCTGGTTACCTGTAAGAGCGATTACACAAGCGCATGTATATCCGGCTGAAAAAAATATACAAGAGCAATTAGAGTTATTATCTTTGCAATATCAGAACGTATATTTTATTGCTTGTCAATCATATACTTATGATTTAGATAATAATTTAGAAATTATTTATACAGACATGATTAATTGCATGGAAGATAAAAATGTAAATTCTAAAAAAGGAATGCCGTTAGAATTTAAGGCACAGGCACGTCAAATTTATTTATATACTTATTTACATGATTGCTTGCAATATCCTGCTTCAACGATTAATCATTTTCAGTTATATGGCATTGGCGATTATGAAAAAACGTTCTGTTGGACGAATAGCAAAAATTCTGCAATTCGTTGTATACTCGAACAAGAAAATTATAATTTAACTTTGAATTTAGCAAGTAAATTGCCATTGCGAGAATTAAACAGAGATGTATTTCCAGTGCGTTTAGTTGTAAATGGCTGTGTTGTGGATACGCAAATTATTTCAGATAGTAATAATGGAAAATCACTTATGTTTCGGATTCCAGCAAGATATTTGCAAGACGGTTCTAATGCAATTGGGTTTCAAACAGATATTTGGCGAGCGTCTATTATTAATAAACAAGACAGCCGAATCGTTGGGATTCCCATAAAATCCATGGTGTTTGAAATTGAAAACTAGAAAGGAAATTTTATGAAATTAATAATTCAGATTCCCTGTTATAACGAAGAAGAAACTTTGGCATTAGCCTATCACGATTTGCCACGTCAAATTGATGGCATAGATGAAATTGAATATTTAATTATCAATGACGGCAGTCAGGATAATACAGTACAAAAAGCCCGTGAATTAGGTTTCCATCATATTGTGTCGTTTAAGAAAAATAAAGGACTTGCCAAAGGATTTACAGCCGGACTTGATGCTTGCTTGCATTTGGGCGCAGATATTATTGTCAATACTGACGCAGATAATCAATATTGTGGTGCGGATATTGCAAAGCTTGTCAAGCCAATTCTGGAAAATAAAGCTGATATTGTAATTGGTGAAAGACCAATTGACCAGACAGAGCATTTTTCTTGGAAAAAGAAAAAATTTCAGCATATTGGCAGTTGGGTTGTCAGAGTAACTTCGGGAACAGATATTCCCGATGCGCCAAGTGGTTTTAGAGCTTATTCACGAGATGCGGCTTTGCGCATGAATGTTGTTAATGAATATACTTATACGTTAGAGACTATTATTCAGGCAGGACATAATAAAATAGCAATGACTTCTGTACCGATTCGGACAAATAAAGAAACTCGTCCCTCCAGATTATTTTCTAGCATGTGGAAATATATGAAACGTTCTGCAACTGTGATTATCCGGTCTTTTGTCATGTATAAGCCGTTAAGATTTTTTAGTATTTTGGGAATTATTTTATTTTTATTCGGTGCTGTATTGGGAATTAGATTTTTAATTTTCATGGCAATGGGAGATGGTGCAGGACATGTGCAATCTTTAATTTTAACAGCAATTTTACTTATGATGGGTTTTCAGACAATTACAATTGGATTATTAGGCGATACGATTGCCGCTAATAGAAAATTACTAGAAGATATTCAGTATAGAATTAGAAAAATCGAGTGTGAACCTGAAACAAGTAAAAAAATCAGGAGTGTTAAAAAATATGAAAAACAAAAAAATTAAAAAAATTATTTCTAGCTCTGTTAGAATTATATTTTTAATACTAGTAATTTATTTTCTAGGAAA
>CAMWHN010000250.1 GCA_947174085.1 uncultured Ruminococcus sp. | reverse complement strand
TTTAATAATTCAGTTTTAACTCCTATCGACATTGCGATATATGATTCTGATAGTAAGAAACAAAGAAACTAAAAAAAAAGACTTACTAAGGAGTTGGACTGGTGTCAGAGAAATGAAGAGTTGATAACAAGAAAAGCAAATAGACTCTATGATTTGCGTATCAATCATTCGCAAGAAAACATAGCTCTTACGAAAAGATGTTGTGATTTCGAAAAGCTTGAGTCAGTACTTGAAAAATACATATCTAGTTCACCAGAATATAAGGTATAATGCAAATGAAAACTTGTCAAGAATGTGCAGAATTTGTCATTCAAATATTTCCAGAATATAACATAGTATTGCAAAAGCATTTTGCAGATTATGGCGAATTGTTAGGGCATGTATTTTTTACAGATATCTTTTTCTATCCTGAAAAAAATATTGGTTTACTGGAGCTGTTAGAATCTAATCAAAACCAAGAGTTAATTAAAAAATATTGTAATCTAATAGAATTATTCTGGAAAGAGGGCAATGCTGATATGCAAAATATTATCTGTGTGTCTTTGTTAGAACATATTGCAGATAATCAAATTATTTGGCTGAATTTTGGGAAATATATTTCTAACGATTTTAAGCGGTTTATTAATACTGATTTTCTAAAAAATAATTGCATGGTAAATCAAATTACTTTGCCCTATGCAAAAAAGAAAATATTAAGAAGGCGCAAAAAATGCAAATAATTATAAATGCTATTGAACATCAAGAGGAAGATATAGTAGTTAATTGTGATTTGGATATTGGAATGCTTAAGGGAATCTGGAAAGGCAAAAGCCCGCCTATTTTAAATTCTCATTATTATGTTGAGCTTACATTAGATGACTTGATTTCTGAACAAATAAAAATGCTTCCAAGAAACAAAAATTATATCATCGGAGTCAAGGTTAAAAATAATGATGTGCTTTTTGCAGGGATATGCGAAGATTACGATGGTGAAATATACTATATTCGCTTTGAATGTGACTGGTTAGAAATGATTGCTATTAAAGAAGATGCGCAAAGTATTCATTTAGAAGATAATGTTTTATTTTGGCTGGATTATCATCAAGTGCAGATTTTTCCTTATGATTTTTTTTGATAAAGAAATAACAGGAGTATTTATTATGAAACATAAATTTGATGTTCAAAAATTATTTAATGATTTTAAATATCCAAATTTGTTTTTAAAAATAATACAATTAGGCTTAGTTGATTTTGATTGTTGGTATCTCATGAACAAAACCCAAGTTTACAATCGTCGAAGAGAATTGTTAATTAGATACTCAAATAGAAATTTAATTCCTTTTGCAAGAAGGAGTGATTGTGATAATATCGCTTGTTTTGAAGTGGATGCAGGTGAAAAAGTATTTATTATTCATGATTTTTCGTCCTCTGGCTTTGAACAAGAAAACGAATTTGAAGATTTTAAGTCATGGTTTTTAGATGCAATAGCAGAAATGCTTGAAAATGAAGATTAGCTTTATTTTATATAAAAAGGAGAAAAAACATGCAATATCAAGATATCATTCATGAATATTTACAGGAACATCAACAAGAAATGCTTTCTGTATTAGAAAAATTAATTGCCATTCCAAGTGTCATGACAGACCCAGCGAAACATGCGCCATTTGGAGTTGAACCGGCCAGAGCTTTACAAGAAATGATGAAAATTTGTCAAGATTATGGTTTTCAGACTGAAATTATTGAGGATTGTGTCGGCAGTGCAGATTTAGATAATAAAACACCTAAATTGGGAATTTTGTCACATTTAGATGTTGTGCCTGCTGGAGAAGGTTGGACACATGAACCTTATTGTTTGACTTACGAACCAGAGAGCGATAAATTATATGGACGAGGGACTTCTGATGACAAAGCCCCTGCGGTAGCGTCTTTATTTGCCATGAAAGCTATCAAAGATTTAAAAATTCCTTTGAAACATGGTGTTAGGCTAATTTTTGGCACAAATGAAGAAAATGGTTCAGAAGATTTGGCTTGCTATATGCAGAATAGAACACTTCCCCCTATGGTATTTACACCAGACGGCGATTATCCAGTAATTAATATTGAAAAAGGTATGATTAGATTGAAATTTTCTGCACAATTTACAGACGGTAAAAGTCAGATTTTATTATTACAAGCCGGTGAAGTAATTAATGCTGTTCCGGTAAAAGCAATGGCAATTGTAAGAAATATTTCAAAAACAGAAATTTTAAAATTCACGAAATTATTCCCAGAAATTAAATTTATTGTCTTAGAAAAAAAGCAAGTGATTGAAATTCAAGCACAGGGCAAATCTGCACATGCGTCTACACCAGAACAGGGACATAATGCATTAACAGCATTAATAAATTTACTTGCACAAGTTGTTGATACTGGAGAACAGGCAGAATGTATTAAAAAATTAGCATCTTGCTATCCGTACGGAGAAACAGACGGAAAATCTTTTGGAATTTCTGCAAGTGATGAAATTTCTGGAAAATTGACGTTAGTATGTAGTGTTACGCATATGCTAGAAGCTGATATCAAAATTTATAATGATATTCGTTTTCCGATTTGCTGTACAGGAGAAAATATTATAAAAGCTATTCAAGATAAGCTTGCGCCTATGAAATGTGAGGTCATTATATGTGACGAACCCCATCATACGGACGAAAATTCAGAATTTGTACAGACTTTGCTAAAAATCTATGAACATGTCACAGGATTAAAAGGCGAATGTTTAGCAATTGGTGGCGGTACGTATGTCCATCATATTGAGGGCGGTGTTGCCTTTGGTGCAACATTTCCTGGAACAGATGTGCATATGCATGGGGCTGATGAATTTATTAAATTAGAGCATTTCATGTTAGATGCCGAAATGATGGCTCTTGCTATCACAGAACTTTGCGGAGCATAAAAATAAATTTCCCCTCAGATTAGTTTCTGAGGGGAATATTTTTATTCATAGGGAAGTTTTAAGAATTGATAAGCATTCTTTTCATTAGGCAGAAGTCAAATATATTAAGTATACCATCTTCATTGATGTCAGCAGCTTTCCAGTTTGCAAGCTGGATTTCACCTTGTAAGAGCCATTTCTGAAGTATAATAATATCCGTTGTATTAAGTTGACCATCATTATTAATATCGCCTTTTATTATTGTAGGGGTAGGGAATGCCATTTTTACTGTAAATGGTACTACATTGCTCATTAATGCATTCTCCACACTTGTATCTACATAAGCTTCATAGTAACCAGCTGGCAGAACAATTCCAAATGATGTCCCTTGAACATTCCATTCAATATGATAAGCATCTCCTACCCAGTATGTTCCATTCCATATTTTTACATCATATCCCGTTGCTCCTGATACTGCGTTCCATGAAAATATTGTTTCTGTTGAAGAATTTCCAGCTGTTACTGCTAATTTTGTGCCACTTTTTACTGTAAATGGTACTACATTGCTCATTAATGCATTCTCCACACTTGTATC
>CAMWHN010000249.1 GCA_947174085.1 uncultured Ruminococcus sp. | reverse complement strand
TCATAGATGATTTCACACTGGAATAAAATCGGCTTAAAGCAATTAACAAGCATTAAAATTCCGTCTATATCTGCCATAATCGTTAATATAATTTGTAATTTATTACGATACTGACGCATATTAGTATATCTTCGCACAAATGACATCATACCCAGTACAACAGAATCTATTATAAAATGATATGCACTAAATAAAATACATGCCATTTGTGCAGAATTTGCTAACATTGCGGTTGCGTTAAGAAATAAGGCAAGTCCGGCTGAACCTAATAACATTCTAATTGGTGGTTCAATATCTATATGCCGAGGTTTTTTGAAACTATAAATTAAACAGCCAATTACAAAAACAGCGGATAAATAAATTAAGGTAATAGATACCCATTTCATAAAATCACTTCGCCAGCAATGCTTTTTTCAGCAGAACCAAATCATAAATATTTACAATGCTATCTTGATTCATATCTGCAATTAAATACTGTTCTTTTGTGAAACGTTGCTGTAACATCAAGTATCTATGCAATGCTACTAAATCTAAAACTGTTAATTGCCCATCATTATCAATATCGCCTTTTATTGCAACTGGTTTTGATGGTTCAGTTGGTTCAGTTGGTTCTGTTGGTTTTGGTGGTTCTGTTGGTGCAGTTGGTTCTATAGGCTTAGTTGGTTCTGTTGGCTGAATTGTTACAATTGGTTCTGTTTTTACATTCCATTTCTGACAAGCATTGCCATTAGATTCCCATTGCTGAATATTCGCACCATTTTCAAGGCTTGCACTAGCAACTTCTACAAGTGCAGTATCTTTTGACGCATGTGTCATAATACTATAAGACCCATCAAGATTTTTTGTAAATCTAAACAGCATTGCACTATCTTTATTAGAATATTTTACAATATCAATATTACTGCCGTTTTTATTTCCCTCTGCTTTTAGTACATAATTAGTATCTCGTGCAGAGCAAATATAATAATAATTCCCTGAACCGAAAGCTTTTAATATCCATTTCTGATTATCATAATCATTAATAGCCCATTGCTGAATATTAGCATTATCTTCTATTTTGCCGTCAGCAATTTCTAAAGCAAGACCACTATTTAGATTTGTAAACGTATACATAACACTAGTATCCATTGTAACACCTGTATCAGCAACAGATTCTAAAATCCAGTCTTGACAATTTACACCATTTATTTCCCACTGTTGCGCATTTGCGCCAGATTCTTTGCTTGCGTCAGCAATTTCTACAGCGGATTTTTCGCCAGAAATTCTTGTACGAATTTTATAAGACCCGTCTGCATTTTGTGTCAGCATAAATTGCTGATTTGTACCGCTATTATGCTGATAAATATCAACATTTGTGCCATTATCTGTTTTTTTGCCCGCAACGTCTAACGCAAATGTTGCACCATCACCAATTGCAGAAATAATATAATAATAGCCATCTCCTGCAGGATATAATTTCCAAATATTATGCGTTTCTGAACCGTCTGAACCCCATTGTTGTACATTTGCACCGTTCTTTGCTTCTGCACTTGCTACTTCCAGATATAAACCAGAATTTACATTCTTAAATCTATAAGTAGCACCTTCCGGAAAGCTTGCTGGTGTATAATTATCTATAACAGGTTCTTCATTTGCAGATTCGTAATAACCAGCACTTGGCACACCACTCTTGGAAAATCTTAGATACATCAAATTATTATTATTTGATTGACAGCCACTGTAATTATTACAATATGTCTTAGCTTCGTCAGCCTTAATAGAAACATAATTATAATTCTTTTCTGGTCTCCATGTGGAATTTAATGCAGAACCCTCAATTGTTGTACGTTTGCAATTTACAAACTTTGAACCTGTTTCCGCATAAGCACCTACAAATGTAATTTCATTCCAGTCACAGATAACATTACCACCGTTTTCATAATAGCAATTTTCAGCATAAATATCACAGCCACTATGTACTGTATATGCCATGCTAAATTCATTTACATAGTTATTTAGAGAGTGATAATAACCCCAACGCATTAACCCCGGACCTCTTGTAAGCGTTTGATAAAATTTATTACTTGCTAATGTCATTCTAGGGTAATTATCATATTTATTTTTTACGTCTTGTGTGTCATCAGGATAGCCTAAAATCACACCGTATTCATGTAAACCAAAAGAACAATCTGAAACAGTACAATAATCTGCGTCATAGCAACATGCAATAAATTTATCCCAATCTGGTTCGCCAGTAGAAGCTTTATTATAATCTGCATGCCCTGTAAATGTCACATGGTCTACCCAAAGATTTTCACCAGAACCAAAATAAACTACAATCGAATCATTGCCATTAGAGTCTGCATCATGCTGTAAATCAAAATTCTTGATAACAACATTATCGCCTGTGCCACTCTTAGAAGATGTACAGAACTGAACATTATACAGCGTATGCTTAGAATAACTGCCGACAATTGTTTTATTGCTATGCACATAAATTCTGCCGTCTGGGCAATAATAATGATTTTGCGAGTCTTTTTGTAAATTTGTTACTTTAATATTTTCAGTTACTACAATAGTATAAGGCGTATCAGATGTTGCATATTTTTTCAGGTCATCAAAATTAGAAACTTCTACTGTTTCGCCGAATAAACCGCCAATGTCACCAGCTTTGATATTGCCTGTATTATCATCAAAACAATAACCAGCAAAGCCTTGTAATCCATCTGCATTTAATAACCAAAGTTGGGAATCAGCTTCAGTATATTTTTCTAATGTCAAACCATTTGCACCCTGTGTTAAAGCTAATTGTGTATCAGAGTAATTTACGATTTTATAATATAAATCATTTCCCAAATGGTCTTGCTTGACTGGAATTACATACCAATGCTGTGTTTTATCAGATTCATAACCATACATGACAACATTTGTACCGGCAGATACTTGATAGCCTTGTGGTGTCAGCAAACGCCCTGATTCCGCATTACATAGCTTAAAATATGTACCGTTTCCGTCTGCGCCCACTCTGTCAAATCTCCATGACGGTGAAAGCGTACTGCCTAACTTCTGTACAGATACAGCAGAATTATCTTTTGTGTCGTTTTCTGTTACTACTTTAGAATTATCTTTTGTAGCAATGTTCATGAGTTGCACGGGATAATCTGCTGAAATTCCTTTTGCTGTCAACGAGAAATTCGCAGGGAATATGACAGATAGTGTCATCACTAATACTATCATCATGCCCAATACCCTGTTAAACAGCGACTGTTGATTTTGCATAAAATTTCCTCCTTGTAATAATTTTTTTGCAGTTAAAAATAATTTTTTGATTCTCCTTTCTGGAATTTACTACATGCTTAACTGCTGAAACATGAATAAATTATTTAAAGTAGGCTACTGCAATACTTATACATCAATTATAGCAAAATTTAGTATTAAAAACAAGATTGTTTTTAAAATTTATAAGATTGCACAAATATTTCATAAAATATTCATCATTCTGCACAAGACTAAAAT
>CAMWHN010000248.1 GCA_947174085.1 uncultured Ruminococcus sp. | reverse complement strand
CAGTTTGGCACTTGTCAAGAATACGATGTATTAGTGGAAAATCAAATGCTGAAAACACTTGAACCGCTTTTTAGTAAAATTGATATTTTAAAAGAAATTAAAAATAAATTTGGTGTTAGTTTTACACTAGAAGTTGTGCCAACAGTTAGATTCGATGAACCAACACCATGTCTTGCACCGCCTATGAAAGTTATGCAGTTTTGCTGTGATACAGGAACAGAAATAGATATTGATTTATATGTTTCTTATCCTGATGAACTTGGGAATAAAATAATTTGGAATAATAATTAAAAATTTTTTAATCAAATTAAAATCATTCTCTTGACTTTTTTAATATCCTGTGATATAATTACTATAGTATTAGAATAATATCTCATTTTTTGTGGGGGCGTACCGGTTTCGACGGGGGTTTTGCACCATGATAAGCGAGCAGAGTTTTGCCGAAACTCTTAAATAACGGCACGTTTTAAATATAAACGCTAAAAGAAATATTTCTGTAAGCTTCAACAGAAGTTTACAGGTTGCTGCCTAAGTCAGCATCTGTTCTGTAACTGAGTACCACGGCTTTTACAGGGCATCGATGAGTGGTGAACGTTCTAGTAGTATGTTCAGACTACAAGAATGTATTTGGACTACTTTCATGTACAGCCTGTTTGTCGGCAGTGCATGTGGGGAATGTTTATAGATAAACTACGCTCGTAGAAATTTGTGGGAATTAGCTTTCGGACAGGAGTTCGATTCTCCTCGCCTCCACCAATTGAAAATGCGTACTCGGAAGAGTTGCGAAAAGTCCCATATACCGTAAAATAGCGGTATATGGGATTTCTTTTTTCAGAAAAAGTTTACGTGTTCAACACGCTCAGAGGGATTCTGAAAGTGAATTGACGAGTGAAATTCCGAATCCTCTCTTGTGAAAAAACACTAAGAAAATAAGAAATTTGCAATTCTGGAAAGAATATGATATAATGCAACAGAGGAAAAAATAATAGTCAGGAGGAAAAGATATGCAGTTTCAGATACAATCGGACAGAATCTTTGCGGAGAACAAAAGCGGAAAACTTCTTGCAGAAATAACATTCCCTGAAACAGAATCAGGAGTTTGTACTATCAATCATACATTTGTAGATGAATCTCTCAGAGGTCAGGGAATCGCAGGTCAGCTTGTACAGATGGCAGTCAGGCAGATAACACAGCAGAACAGAAAAGTTTCTGCAATATGCTCCTATGCGAAACACTGGTTGGAACAGCACTCCAGTAAAACAGTAACTGTTCTTCAGATTTTCGACGAGGACTATGGCTGTGAGGGTGTTCCAGATGGTCAAGAGCCGATGTGCAGTGTTCTTGTACAGGACACTGACGGAAGTCAGAAGTGGATAAAACTTTCCGACAGCTATCTGACAGAAAACGGAATCCATGAGGGCGATACCATAGAGGAATTTTTTTCACTTCTTTAACAAGTCAATCAGAGAATCAGAAACAGACAGTACTTTTGAGGTACTGTCTGTTTTTGCGTAATAATAGTTGATAACAGGAATCGTCATCAATGACAACTGCTTGCTTTTTGTGCAAAATAAACAAATTTCAACAATCCTGAAAATAGTAGAAAATCAGATTTTTCGGGTGTTCTTCCGATTGACTCCCTCGGGAAGAATGGTCGGATTTCTGAAAAAATAAGAAAAACGCAATTTGTTAAAAACGCTGATTTTATGGAAAACACTTGACTTTTGAGCCAAAAAGAAGTATAATTAACAGTCCAGCAAGGCATTAAAACCAAGCTACAAACATATTTTAAAAATACTGATTTTTTCTGAATTCCATTTCTTGTATACATACCTCATTAAATGAGGATGAATTTTTTAAAGGAGGTTTCTCACTATGAGATTGAGAAACAAAAGTGGAATTCAGGATAATTCTGAAATAAACAAAATTGACAACAACAATGATGACAAGAGCATCTTGATAAATGAATACGAATCTACTTCCGAAACAGGTCACACTGACCAGCCAAGGAAGCTAAAGCTGGAAATAGAGTTAATTTCCACTACTTTAGGAAAAAAGAAGACTGTTGCTAAACCTGTTAAAGAAAATTACAAGGGCAAAAAGGATAAAGACGAAAAATTCCTACAACCTGAATCTGAAATTATTCTGGAAAGAACTCCCATCACTGATTTGAATTCACTTGAAAAAGCCAGTGATGGTGTGATAGTATTCCCAATAAAACTAGGCTGTTATGAACACATTTTCCTGAATGGTGATGAAACAAAAATCACAAGTAAAATAGGCGTAAAATCTTATTTTCAGAATCCCGACCACACGGTAAGCCCCTGCCTTATCGTTAAGTGCATTAACTGTTTCACAGTGCTAATGAAATTAGACGATAAGCCAGCGTTGCTCTGGATTATGGGAAGAATTGACTTGCTGAAAAAAGTGAAAGGTTCAGATGGTTCAGCTCATGCGGATATTCAGATTACGGACAATCTGAACACTAAAACAATAAGAGTTCCTATGTCAAGACTATCCGCAAGCAGTATCTCCTCTTTGTTGAAATACAATGTTTCTTTGTATGATGACTATGCATTTACAATGGCAACATATTTCCAGAAACTTACTGAAAAAATGCCAATGGAAGATGCATCACAGGTGCTTGGCGTTGTGACTACTTCTTCAACTGGTGATTTGAACTTTAACGGCTACAATACTACAGATGCTTTTGAAGTTGAGTCGGAATATGATACTTTTGAGGAATATTGCGAAGCGTTCAATCCTCTGCTTGAACAGAGCGAACCATTACAGTACTTACTTGCGGCTACTATGGCTGCCCCTGCTTTAACAATTCTACAGCAAAAATACAACTATGATTTACACTCTTATTGTATAAATGCCGTGGGTGCTTCCTCGACAGGTAAGACAATAGCAAGCAGAGTATGTGCGTCTGCTTGGACAAATCCGAATAGTGACAAGATTTTTTCAGCTATGCTTTCTACCGGTAATGCGGCTCTCAAAAGACTTGCCGGAAGATATGGAATCCCTACTTTTCTTGACGAAGCAAGTGTGTTAGGCGGCATAAAAGCCGACGAATATGGATATAGCGTATACGAAGGCAGAGAGAAGAGAAGACTGAACTCCGACTGTTCCGAAAAGGCTTCCGGCACTTGGTCGACAATTGTTTGTATGAGTTCTGAACAGCATTTTCACAGCAATGCCAAGAATCAGAATGGCGGTCTTGCTGTCAGAGTTCACAGTATGGAAAATCTGAACTGGACTGAGAGCAAAGAACACGCTGAACAATCAAATAATTTTATCAAAAATAATTATGGAATATTAGGCAGGGAGTTTACAGAAATGCTTTTCTCCGAAAAAATTGACGAACTTCCTGAACTTTACGAAGAAGCCAAAGAAACTATGAATTCTTACTGTGAATCCAGTCACAACGATTTTACTGACAGGCACGCAAATCAATTTTGACCAATTACTCTTAAAATTGACGAGGAATCAATTAAA
>CAMWHN010000247.1 GCA_947174085.1 uncultured Ruminococcus sp. | reverse complement strand
CAGAAAAGCCATTTGCTACAATCAAAGCGAAAGTATGGGAAACTGTCTGGGACTTATATTGCAGAGGATATGACAGTTTCTATGTCAACTGTGATTACGGCACACCGATGTGGGCGGCGGAGTTCATCCTGAACCTGAAAGCCGGAAATAAAGTGAAACTGCACATCATGACACCCTATGAGGAACAGGCAACTGACTGGCCGGAAGAAATCAGGGATCGTTATTTTGCCATTCATGAAAAGGCTGACAGTGTGACGCTGGCGCATACGCAATACGATCCGTTCTGCTATCAAGAAACAGATGAAAAAATGATTGATGAAAGCGATTTACTGCTCGTATTTGGCAGTGAAAACGGCGCACCCTTTGCGGAAGAATATGCCAAAAAGAAAGGTATTCCTATCGAATATCAGGAAATCATAAAGAAACCCGACTTGAAATAAAGCGTGAGCAATTCATGGCGAAAGCCATGGATTGCTTTTTATTTTCAAGTATCTGTGGATTTGTTGGCATTCATTTCTACAAGCAGTTCTGTTCTTCCGATCAATTTCGCTTGTTCATCGTTTGGCAAACGTCAGAACAAATTTAGCATTTCCTGTTCTTTTCCTGTTGACGTTTCTAATTTTCCTCACTAATCAGAAGATAATTGATAGATACATTTCATCAATCAGATATAGCAGTATTTTGTGTCATTTTCCACATTATCTTCCCCATATACAGCGGATGTCTGTAACACAGCTTCATTTGCACAGACTGACTGAACGAATGACAGATCACAAATTTCTTTGAGCAAGCATTTTGGGCAAGACCTCTCCCCACCTTTTCAGGGTCAGCTTTGAACTCCTTCGGGATAGAAAGCCCCGAAGCAGATGCCGTATTTGTCAAAGGAGGGTGCATAATATGGAACGATACACCATATTCCTGATTTTCTATCAGCAAACATTTGGCTAAAGCTTCGATTGCTCCTTTTGAAGAAGCATAGGGAGATATATTGCCGAATCCCATGATGCCAACACCCGAGCTTGTAAATATGATCCTGCCTTTTCCGGCTTTTCGCATAAGAGGAAGTACAGCTTTCGTAAGTCTTAATGCACCGAAGTAATTGACATCAAACACCTTTTTGTATACCTCATAATCGGTATCAGGTTCACTATCAAAGGTGCATAGACAGGCATTGTGTATTGCGATATCTATATTTCCAAATTTTGCAACAGCCTCCTGCACACCCTCGGATAATGATACTTTATCAGTTGCATCAGCCTTAAAAACAAATAGCAAGCTTTTGTATTGTTTTTGCAGTTCACTGATATGATCTGTCCGAATATCAAGTACGGATACATGATCTCCGTTTTCGAGAAACTGCATTACCATATAATATCCGATCCCTTGATCTGCCCCTACAATAAGAATATTAGCCATGTGCTTCTCCTCTCATAATATCATTGAAATATGAAAATGCTTTTTCGCAAAATATATTCTTTTTCTTCTCTGTCAATTCCCCGTTCAACAAATATCGGAATGTAAGCATGGTCATCTCAGTAAAGAAACTCCTGCTAATCATTCTTGCTTGTTGTTCGCTGATTATCCCCATTCTACTCATCATCAGAAATGTTCCTGTCTGTATCGTTTCGGGCAATTCAAAGAGATATCGATCATAAAGCACCTGCATAGTCTCATTATGGAATTGCTCGATCATCATAAACCGCATCATTTGATTGCAGAACGGATCAAACAGATATTGCTCAAAATAATATGCTTTCATAGATTCAAATGAAAACGGTATGCTACTGTCCATATCCGCTATGGAAGTATTTAGTATATTCGTTAATTCTTTGATGTGATCCTCATATTTTTTGACCATAGAATCCAAAATCTCCTGCTTATTCTTAAAATGGTAGTAAATTGAGCTTTCCTTGATATTTACTGTTTTTGCGATATCCCGAACAGATACAGCGTTGTAGCCCAATTTAGAAAACATCTCCAAAGAATTGTACAGTATTTTCTCTTTTGTATCCATAAAGCCCTCCAACCTAACAGATGTTAGAATTATTATACCTAACATTCGTTAGATTGTCAATAGTAAATAAATAAAATTAGCTAACTGCACTATTTTTAACATTGTTAATTGTATTTTTTGTATAGATTGATGACTATAGATGAAATTGTCATGAATGTGATTGACACCAGATGCACTTTCGGATTGCCCCTGATTGTCACCACGAATCTGACGGCTGACGAGATGAAACATGCGAAGAATATCAGCAAAAAGCGGATATACAGCCGTTTATTTGAAATGACAATCCCTCTGGAATATGTCGGCGAGGACAGAAGAAAGTACACAATGCTTAAAAATTACGAACCATACAAGAAATTGCTGGACTTGCCGGATTGACATCTGAACAAAAATGTGCTATGCTAACATGGTGGAGGTGAGAACATGAGCTACAATATCATCGGCGGTGAAATGTCACAGACCGAGGCTGACCAGTATGTCAGAATGCTGAAAGAAAAATATCCGGAGCGTATTTTCAAAAGTATTATATTCAAAATTGATGGCGAATTTGTCGATATTTCGTATAATTATGATGTAATTCCCTTTGACAGAATCCGCAGAATCACAGGGTATCTGGTCGGTACGCTAGATCGCTTCAATGATGCCAAGCGGCAGGAAGAAAGCCAGAGGATTAAGCATAATATCTAAGCTGAAGGGGTGACTGACATGTCATTTTTCAAGAAACTGTTCCATAAAGAACCCAAGCCTGAGCCTATCGTCATCATCAATGAACTTGGCAGCTTTACCTATTCAGGCGGCAGATCTAACCTTTTTGAAGGAATGGTGGAGTGGTGCGATAATACAATTGATGTGTTTTTAGATCCTGACGATGGGGAAACAATCACAATCAATACCTCTTTGCAAATTCTCCGCAAACTGCTTGCACAAGCGCAGGAGTGGGATCAGAAACTAAAAGAGTATTCCGCAGAGGATCTGCTCCGTGGTGAGAGTGATGGTCTGATTCATATATGGGGCAGTCCCGAACAGCTACAAGATGATGTACCACCTGTTACCAAAGAGGAATATATGGAGCGCATCTCACTTGGATTTATGCACATTTCCTTGAATGGAGATATTTACTTTGACTACAGCTTAGATAATATGTTCACTGATCACGGCATGGGTATTCAGGCAAATATCTCCGGCGAGATCTTCTCAGCAGGATTGCAAGGATAACATAAAATCGAACATGTATACAAAAAACACCTGATTTTGGCATCATGCCGAATTCGGGTGTTTTCTTTTGACAGGAGGTTGATAAGATGCCATTTACTCCATTCACAGAGGAACAAAAGCAGCAGGCAAACAATACGGATTCAGTGTCATTTCTGCAAATGCGTGGTGAAATACTCAAACTTGCTGGCAAAGAGTATCAATTAATTTATCATGATGAATCGGGCAAGCATGACAGCATCACCATCAGCGGTTCTAAATGGTTTGACCATAAGAATCAGATTGGCGGCGGTGCAGTGAAATTCATGATGTATT
>CAMWHN010000246.1 GCA_947174085.1 uncultured Ruminococcus sp. | reverse complement strand
TATTTAAAACGTTCTCCAAGTGTCATTTTGTTCAACCTCGCTAAATTTATGTGTTTCACATAAAAACTATTGACTTTTATGTGATTCCCATATATAATTAAGATATGGGTGTAAATACTTTACTCCCATTATAGCACAAAATGCAAATAATTACAAGGAGGTTTTGAAAAAATGCCGAGAAACAAAAATAATGATTGTCCAGTAGGTGAAATCATTACTAGCCGACTTGAGGAGATGGAACGCTCTCAGCTCTGGCTTGCGAGAAAAGTAGAACGTGCACCAAACACAATTAATGAAGTCATCAAAGGTCGTCAGTGTCCCTCTATTCCGCTTCTGAAAAGTATTGCAGATGTGATTGAGGTTGACTGTCTGAAATTGGTTGCTGCTGTTCTAAAAAAGGAGTGATAACTTGGAAAAAGTCTATATCACTGTTAAAGATGCTGCTGTAATCCTGAACATTAAAGAAAATTCTGTGCAAAGAAATATTCAGCGAGGTAGATATGAACTTATAACTATTCCTGGGAAAGGTAGAGGTGGAAAGCAGTATTTGATAGCTCTTGATAGTTTACCAAAAAAAGCACAGGAACGCTATAGAAACCAGAATAGGATACCAGACCCAATAGAAATCTTTTCAGAAGAAATAATGCGGAAATACACAATTGAGCAACGAAACAAAGCCTTATATAAGTTCAATGTGATTTGCGAATACCTCCGTTCTGGAATGAACATGCAAACCTTTGTAAAAGAACACTCTAATGATTTCAGCAAATCGTTCACTTACAGGCAGCTTAATTACTGGGAAAAACAGTATGCAGAACATGGAATTGAGGGGCTGATTGACAAGAGAGGCGGAGCTACTGCTGGAAATGACTGTATACCACCAGAAATGTGGGACATGTTCTATTCTTTATACATGCAACCACAGAAACGTTCTGCACAACTCTGTTATGACAAGACGAAGAAATATTTTCAAAATCAGCTTCCTAATATGAAAATTCCATCCTATCCTACATTTACTCGTAAACTTCGTGAAGATGTACCAGAATACGCAAAAATCAGATACAGAGACGGAAAAAAAGCACTTGCTGACAAAATGCCGTATATGGAGCGTGACAAGACAGGACTGCATACAAATCAAATTTGGATTTCAGACCATCACAGGGCAGATGTGTTTGTTAGAACCAAGATGGGAAAGATTATCAGACCATGGATTACTGTATTTACAGATGCTAAGTCAACGAAAGTGGTTGCCTGTATTGCAAGAGAATCTGCACCAAATGCAACCGTTATCAAGCAAGCTTTAAGAATTGGAATTGCAGAATATGGCATTCCAGAAGAAATCTATACCGATAATGGTAAAGATTATATTTCAAAGGAACTTGACCCAGAAAATCCTGAATCCGTGCTGAATTTATTGAAAATTAATGTGATTCATGCCCTGCCATATCATGGACAAGCGAAACCAGTAGAAAGATTTTTTAATACTTTGGAAAGTCGTTTCGGAACACTATTTTACTCCTATGCTGGACATGATGCAAGAAAACGTCCAGAACATATGAAAAAAACAGAAAAGCAGCTTGAAAAAGATGAAAATATACCAACACTTGAATTTTATCAGGAACAGCTTGAAAACTATCTGAAAGAATACAATGCTTCACCGCATTTTGGAAAGGATATGAATGGCAGAACGCCAGATGAAGTCTATTATGGTAGCATTGTAACA
This sequence comes from uncultured Ruminococcus sp., assembly GCA_947174085.1. Classification (GTDB taxonomy): domain Bacteria; phylum Bacillota; class Clostridia; order Oscillospirales; family Ruminococcaceae; genus UBA3855. Next base: position 1,824 of record CAMWHN010000246.1, on the reverse strand, counting down.
GAAATCAAAACAGTGGATGCAGATGCACTCCGTATTCTGTGTGGAAAACGTGAGGAACGTAAAGTAAACAATTCAGGTGTTACACTGTTTTGTAACACATTCACCAGTTATGAAGGTGAACTGCTGAACTATCTGAACAGAAAAGTATCTGTTATCTATGACCCTTTGGATATGGAAAGAGTATATATTTACTCATTGGATGGAAGATTCATCTGTCAAGCATTCCCAAAAATTCGTTCTCCGTTCCGTGGTGTGAATGAAGAAGATTATATTAGAGCTGGAAAGATGAGAAAGAAAGCCCTTAAAGTGACCAGAGAGTGGAAACCGAAGAAACTAAAAAATGAATCTGAAATCCTGTTTGGCAACATAACCGAAGAACATCAATATCAAATGAAGCATAAACAGGAGATTGAAAACGAAACTATTATAGAAGCCAAAAAAGCAGTATCGGACAGAAGGATAGAAGAAAAATTCAATCCTTTTGTGGAACTGTTTGACATTGAACACAAGAAAGGAGTAATCTGAATGGAAAAAATTGAACAGGTCAGAGCCGATTTAAACGATTTCATACAGCATTCTGGCTATACACAGAAACAAATTGCAGAAGAAAGTAGCTTATCTATTGCAACTATTTCACACTTTTTGAATGGTACTTACAATGGTGATAATCAAAAGATTGCGAATACTCTTGACAAGTATCTAATAGTTACAAAAGAACGTGTGCATACTTACAAAACTGATATTTTCTATCCAGAATTGGAGAATACAAGAGCTGTTATCTATGCTGCACATTACGCCCATACTAAATGTGAAATGGTACTTATCAGAGGTGATTCTGGAGCAGGCAAGACAACCGCTTTGAAACTGTATACAGAGCAGAACACAGGCATTATTTTTGTTACTGCTAATGCATCTACCAAATCAGCAACATCCATTCTGAGCATGATTGCAGAGGCGACAGGAAAACAACCGAACGGAAGCAGCAAGATATTGATGAAAATGCTTGTGGAATATCTAAGAGACACCAGAAAGCTGATTATTATTGATGAAGCTGACCATTTAACGCTGAATGCATTGCAGGCGGTTAGAAATCTAAATGATGAAGCACATGTCGGAATTGTACTTGCAGGTAATAACAAGCTGTATCAGCAGATGGTAACAGGTAAAAGAGGCTATGAGTTTGACCAAATTCGAACACGGATTTTCCTCAAACCGTGTATAATAAATGATTATTCGTTGGATGAAATCGCACATATCTTTCCAGAATGTGATGAAAAAGTACAGGCGGTTCTTTTACGTATAGCAATAGAAGAAAGCTTGAGAGAAGCAAAAAAACTGTATAATTTCTGCAAGGAATACACAGCATCCCGTCACATAGCACTAAATGAAAAGATTATGATGAAACTAATGAAAGCAGTAGGTTGATGGATAATGAAACGTGATATAAAAAAGAAGGCACTTGTTACGCCAATAACAAGCACCCTGATGTGTCAAATTCAAACTGTTCGACATGTCTATTATATCATATTCAGAACATGCTGTCAAGAGCTTTTTTTAAATGCTCAAAAATTAAATTAAAAAGGGGAGGTGATAATTGCCTATTAGTTCAATTTTAAAACAATTTTAAAAGCCTTTAAATAGCTTTTAAATGGCTTTTAAATGGCATAAGGAGGTGAACAAAATGCCTGAAAGAAAATTCGCTGATTCATTTGAGATTGATATTGAAAAGTTTGTTGATTTGATAACTTTTCATATGATTAGTGGACATATGTATAGTGAATCAACTTGACAGACAATAAATACTATGATAAAATAAAGATATGA
>CAMWHN010000245.1 GCA_947174085.1 uncultured Ruminococcus sp. | reverse complement strand
TGATAGATGTCAAGGCAGAACATCCCCAAAATGCGTAGCTTTCGATATTTGTGACACTATCTGGAATTGTGATAGATGTCAAGGCAGAACATCTCCAAAATGCATTATCCTTAATACTTGTGACACTACTCGGAATTATGATAGATGTCAACGAAAAACAATAAGAAAATGCACTACTGCCAATACTTGTGACACTATCTGGAATTGTAATAGATGCCAAAGAAGAACAGTTAGAAAATGCACTACTGCCAATACTTGTGACAGGTAATTCCTCAATCATTTCAGGAATAATGATTTCACCCTCTGCGGATTCATCACAGTCCGTAATTTCCACATGGTCATCATATTTTTTATATTGCAGAACATCATCTATTTTGATGGCAGATGTCGTTTCCGTCGAAGCAGTATTATCAATGCTGAAAGCACTGATGATACTATTCTCTGAAAGTGGTATTGATGAGAATGTGAATGTGAATGCTGTACAGAGAATGCCGGAGATAATTTTTCGTAAACCAGATTTCATGCTATCACCTCTTAGTTATTATCATTGCTGAGATAAACCGGCAGGGAATCCTGACCGCCAACACCAACATATGCCGCATAGCTGAGAATGTAAGATGCATCTTCTGCATTGATATTACCATCACCGTTCACATCTGCTGAATAACCTTGTTCTGTAGAGAAGTCTCCATCAAGTCCAGCTCCGATAGTTGCCGCTTCTTTGAGAACAGCAGAGGCGTCTTCAGCATTAATTGCATTGTCACTATTAGCATCGCCAGACAAATAAGTTGTGATCTCGGATTCAAACTGATTATCCTGATCAGAATCAATCTTAACACCGATTGTATTTTCATCAATTTCATAAATGAATGCTTTCTGTGCGTCTGCTGTGAAACTTTTTGTGAAATGGATATTTTTATTCTTGACAGAAACTGCAATATTCCGGAGATTATCGGCTTCAAGAATATAGCCTCCCTCTACTTTTGTCATTTTGACAGTATCTGCATTCTTGCCAAGAACAGAAACTTTATACCAGTCTTCTGTATAGTGTCCTTCGTTGAATGTCATTGACAGATGATAATCAGAATCAGCTCCGTTTACCTGAATGTACCCAGTTGGTTCAAAAATAACTGTATCAGAATTGCTTGATTTTACATTGAGGAAACTGTTTTCATACCGGATATTCAGATTCTGCGGTTCAAGTTCTTCCAAATTCATCATATAGCCTGCTTCGCTGTCAAGCATTGCAAATTTCAGATTTGCACCGATATTTTTATCCTGCATATCTCCAAGTGAAGAAAACATTTTGATTTCATCGTCTGTACCGGAATTAATTGTATAGCCATCATCTGACAACAGAACTTTCTGCACAGAAAATTTGGATTTTACAGCATTAGAATTCATGGTCGCAATATAAGAACCAAGAGGCATGCCGGCTTCACCGTTATTGTCAATATATCCATGATAATTGATAATATCAAGATCATCTGTGAACAGACCGAGTATTGAATCATAACGGGAATCCAGATAATATCCAGGTATTATCCAAGTATTATTTGATGTATTAATGTACATGCAGTAGTCTTCATTATAATCAATCAAATTATTATCATAAGTGACAATTTTTGTATCGTAGTATTCACCATTAATAGTATAGCCATTCTGTTCCACATCATAAGCGACAACTGCATGACCACCCCATATAAAGCCATAGAAATATCCATGGTAACAGAGCAGTACTGGAGAATGATTCTCCATACAAGCTAATAACTGCTGAATTTTTTCGCCCTCATTATCATTGTAGAAGTTTTTGCAGACTTTCTGTTGTATAAAATCTGTATCCTGTAATGCAAAATAATAATTAATCAAAGAAGTAGTATCATCTGAAATAGGTGCTTTTATGTCATAAAGTACTTGTGCATCAGCTTGCCACAAAGACGGATTCAGAATATCATTTGCGGCGAGGACAGAAGTAGCTGCCATACCATAACAAGAACCAGCCCAATCATAACTAAGAAGCTCCATAATACTTTCTTGTTCTGCATTACTTAGACCATCCAGCAATTTTTCTAGGTAGGTGTCATTGATGTAATAGCCTTTTGGAAAGTTCTGGTCGGAATTATCAAACGACCAGTTATCTTCGCCATTTACAAAAGTCTTTGTCTGTGTAGGAGTTTGTTCTGATGCAGTTGTTGTTGATGTTGTTGTGGAAGTGGTTGTTGTCGTTGTGGTAGTAGTCGTTGTTGTGGTAGTTGTTGTTGACATTTCTTCGGGAATATCATAAGAGATTTCATAAGTGATATCAGAACCGCTATAAGCAATGTTAAATGCGAATGCGTCCATTGCCCATGGAGCTGAAAATCTAAATTCAAATCTTCCGTTTTCATCTAATGTCATCTCTTTTGTGTTGAAAAATCCGCCGATTCCCATATTTAAATCTGCTTCTGAAAATTCAAAACTCGGCTGGAATGTCTGGTTTGCCTCACCGGTTAGCACGACAAAAACCGTATTGTTGCGACTCAGCTCTTTGACAGGAATTGACAGATTTTTTGTCTGATTCTCTTCCCACGAGTACTGTTTTGTATATGTAATTGGTTCACCTGTATAAGAGATATGCAGTGTAAATGCATTCATATCCCAAGGTGCTTCAAATACAAATTCGTATTCGCCGTTTTCGTCCAGTTGTTCTGCGGGGGCATTGAGGTCTGTATTGATACCATTTTCAATATCGCTCTGAGAGAAGTCAAATGTACCATTAAAGCTTTGTCCGGGTTGTCCGTGGAGTGTAATTGTGACAGATTCGCCCATATTCAGAGAATCCACAGAAATATCCAGTTCCTTTTCATCTGATTCTTCCAATGTAACAAATTCCGAATTATATTTTTCTGCGTATGCCTGTGCAGTAAAATTGGGATAGCCGTAAATTGTTGCTCTGGAGTTGAGCGTATTACTACTGTCATAAACTTCACAGTCTGCATTTTCAATTGTAATAGATTCCAAGGAAGAACAACTCTCAAATTCACCCATTTCAATACTTGTGTCAGGTAGTACCTCAATAGTCTCGGAGATGATTATTTCACCCTCTGCGGATTCTTCACAGTCTGTGATTTCTACATGATCTTCAGAGATCTGATATTGCAGACTGTTTTCTGTTGTGGTAGCGTTCATAAGAGGAATACTCTCAAGACTCACTGCATCAGTGACAATATTTCCCGAAAAAGATGCAGACGAAAGGGTAAACGCTACACAAACAACGCCAGAAATAATTTTACATAAGTTAGATTTCATTTTATTCACCTCATAATTTTTTGATTATTTTGTTCTTGCACATACTTCTGCCACTCAAAATATGGATAAATATATCCATATTGAGAAAATTCTTGATTCAACGTGTCTGATTTTTGCATAAGCTGTGCATTTTCACCAATATATCTTAATGTCTATGTTTCTCTGATTATAACATAAAAGTATTTTTTTGTCAAGTTATCAATTCACTTTATCACGGAAATCAATTTTCATTAAGAATCCTTAAAATCATCTTTAAATCCAGT
>CAMWHN010000244.1 GCA_947174085.1 uncultured Ruminococcus sp. | reverse complement strand
CATATAAACATTCTGCATCATGCGTAATATAATTGCCTTGTTCACGGCACGAAAATGTACAGATAAAGCCTAAATTTTTTAAAACCGGAACGCTTTCTTTGCAGATAAATCCATAGGGATAAGCAAACGCAATTGGAGTTATTCCTGTTTGTTCTTTGGCTCTGATTTGAAGCTGATTTAAATCTTCATATAACATGGTTTGATAAGTTTCTGCGTTTTCGCCATACATGATAGAACAGCCGGCTCGTTGATTATTACTGTGTAAATTATAAGTATGACTGCCGATTTCGATTCTACCTGATTTTTGTAATAGTTTAATATCCTCCCATGTCAGATAGGAATAGCTATCTACATGGGGGTCTTTTTCTGCCGTTTCGTCTGTGTAATAGCCGACGATAGAAACAACTGCACACATGTTATATTCTTCTAGTAAGGGCAATGCAATCGATAAATTATTATAAAAGCCGTCATCAAATGTTAGCATGATTGGCTTTTCCGGCAATTCGCCTTTGCCTTCTGTGTAAGCAAGTAAATCCCCAATGCTAACAGTTTCATAGCCGTTTGCATATAAATAATATAAATCCTGTGCAAATTGTTCTTTGGTAATCTGGTAATCACTGTTTGAAATATCTGTAATGCTATGATACATCACGATAGGCAAAAAAACGCCCTCTTGTTGTGTCTGAAAACTACCAACAGAATGAATAGAACGGCTAACAGAGCTGTATATTAGCCATATTATTACAAAAATAGTATCTAGTAATAATAAAAATTTTAATTTTTTCGGATTGTAACAGCGATACATGGTAGATACCCTCTCTTTGCTTTTTTATTTTTGAATAAATTATATGCAGAAAAATCTTTTTATTTGCTTGTCCTGCAAAAAAGAATAACTGTAAAATGCTTTGCATATATTGTATCAGAAAGGCACATACTGGAGGTGAGTCAGTGCGAAGAAAAAAATATAATATTTTGCAAAAATTTACCGTTTTTGGAACGTTGGCATTATTACTAACAGCAGGAGCAGGCTGTTTAGTACAATATGTACCGGTTCTGACAAGAGCAAGTTCTGAAAAATTAAATCTTGAATTACTGGAAAATAAAAATAAATCAGAAAATATTCCAGATTTGTTACAGCCTGATTTTTATTTATCTGAGGGATTTGGAATTTCAGAAGATATAGAATCTGAATCTGAATTAGAATCAGAAACACAAGTTGTTTTCTCAGAACAGAAAACAGAAAAAAATATTGATGTTGGTGAAAAGCCTTATCCAGAAGAATGGAATTTAACAGGGGGCATTGTGGAACAAATGAGTTATGGCTTTTATTCTGGAACAAAATTTTTTCAGCTTCCAACTGCCGGACAGGTACAGAATAAAACTGCTTTATCTAATCAAGTTCTTTATGAAGAAAGTCAGTTATTACCAGAATTTCAAATTGTAGCAGACGGTTCACCACAGGTATTAATTATGCATACGCATACAACTGAAAGTTTTGAGCCTTATGAACGTGAATATTACGATTCTAGTTTTAATTATCGTACAACAGATAGCTCTAAAAATATGATTATGGTAGGAGATGCCATTGCAGAACAATTAGAATCAGCTGGTATTGGTGTAGTTCATGATACGACAGTTCACGATTATCCGTCTTATACCGGTTCTTATGAACGTAGTGCCGAAACTGTTAAAAATGCTTTGATACAGTATCCGTCTATTAAAATTGTATTAGATATTCACAGAGACGCTGTCGGCGGTGACGGCGTGATTAAACAGCCTGTTGTGGAAATTAACGGCAAAAAAGCAAGTCAAGTGATGATTATTTCTGGTTGTGATGATGGGACTATGAATATGCCAAATTATTTAAAAAATTTTAGATTTGCATGTTTATTACAGCAACAAATGGAGTCAGATTATGCAGGTTTTACAAGACCGATTTTATTTGATTATCGGAAATATAATCAGGATTTGACAACAGGAAGTATTTTAATTGAAGTCGGTTCTCATGGGAATACGCTTGAACAAGTAGAATATGCAGGCGAATTAATTGGCAGTTCTCTTGCAAGAGCTTTGCAAAAATTAAACTAAAGGAGTAGTTTTATGCAGAAATTAAAAAAAATTTTAACAGGATTTGTGATACATTGTATTTTAAGTTTTGCAATACTAGGTTCTATGCGAGTATATCAGAACGGCTATAATAAAATGCATTATGAACAATTACGCATGGCAAGTGTCTCTGTACAGGAAGAAAATACGCAAATTCAAGTGCTTCATCAGAAATGGAATTTAAAGAAATTTTCCGAAGATGATGTAATTTATTATCTGGCATATATTTTGACGGATAAACAATTGCACGGGTGGTTATTTTTTCTAAACTTCATAAAAATTTCATGAAAAATTCATAAAAAATTAATTGCATTTTTCTTTGAACTGTGTTATAATAAATAAGCAATCTGAAAGAGAAATGCGCCTGTAGTTTAGTTGGATAAAACAGAGGACTCCGACTCCTCAGAGCGCAGATTCGAGTTCTGTCAGGCGCACTGATAACGAGATGTAACTCAGTTTGGTAGAGTGCTTGGTTTGGGACCAAGATGCCGCAGGTTCGAGTCCTGTCATCTCGATAGAAAAATACACTTGCTGTCAGGCAGGTGTATTTTTATTTTGTCTAAAAAACTGTCATGCAGAAACATGGCAGTTTTTTTAATATTAAATAGAAATAATTTCTTTTGCAAAAAGCTGTTGCTGATGCAGAATTGCAATTTTAGCATTCCGGAAAGCATATTTGCATAGTGTATTTATTTTTTTTGGATATTGTAAATATAGTTTCTGATGTGTTCCGATTTTTTGATAGTTCAGGCTTGCATAAGAAAATTTTAAATACTGGTATTGATTTTTTAAAAAGATAATATGTCTTGTATCTTTTGTGAAGAAAAAATTTTCTGCTTCTGTAATATTTGGCTAATAAATTTTTTCTGTTATGCCGTCTGTTTGAATTAAGTAAAAATCAGGGTAGTAATAAAACCAAAGATTCTCTGCATCATCAATATTCATAGCATAATATTCTAGTATGCCGTATTTTTCAGCATTCCAGATAATTTGTCCTGAATCATTCCAAATAAGCAAACCTGTTTTGCCAACAGGATTATCCCAGCCATTATGACCACCTACCATGCCTTCTACAAAATAACCAGTAATAATACGACCATCTGATAATACAAGACAATCATTAATACAATCTCCCAAACAGAAACGATGATAAATATTGCCCATTCTATCAAGAAGAATAGCATTTTTTTGTCCTCCTGTTTTGGAAGAATAAAGGCTTGCAGAGCTGACAAGCAATAATTTATCATGCAGGGGCTGAATCAATTGAAATTGCATACTGAATTTTCCCAAAGAATAAAATTTTTCCTGTAGTAACATACCAGAATCCCAATCAATCTCTAATTCTAATACAGAATAATAAAATTTAGTTTGCTTTTCTGTCTCATAGAGAAAATAAATTTTATTATCATAGCCAATCAAAAAATTAATTAGATGATATTCCAGAAGCATATATTTTTGTTCTAAAACTTGCATATTAATAAAATTCTGAAATAAAATATTAGCC
>CAMWHN010000243.1 GCA_947174085.1 uncultured Ruminococcus sp. | reverse complement strand
TAGTATAACATATTATACTAAGTTTGTCAATGTTCTTGTAAATAGGCTTTTAAATTTTCTATCTGGGAATTTGCGTCATGATAGCCTAAATAATATAAATCTCCTAATTTTTCCATATCTTTTTCAAGACGATTCACTGTCACTTCTTGTGACGGCGCAATAACAAAAATTTTCCCCTGTTGTTCTAATATTTCTAATTCTTCACATTGCTGATTATAATTTTCATTACTTGCTAACAGAGACACAACAAAATTTGGATATTGTCTGTAAACTAGCCCTGCTGGCTGTAATTTTTTATCAGAGTGTATTTTTTTTCTGTAACTACGAGGACGAGTGCGAACCACAACAATTTTTTTAAAATCCTGTGCCAACGCCCATGCATAAGGAATTTTACAGCTACAACCGCCGTCAAGATAGGGAACACCGTCCAGCATAACTGGCTTTGAAATATACGGCATAGACGAAGAAGCACTAATTACTTTAAAAAAATCTTCTCCCATACTTTTTTCAAAATATTCAGGTTTCCCTGTTAAAAGATTCGTTACAACAGCATAAAATTCACGTTCTGGATTTCTAAAGCGTTTCCAATCCATTCTTGGAACAAAGGGCATTCTGCTAAACATAAAATCAAAGCCAATTAGTCCTTGATTATTTTTTAAAGCTCTTGTACCGACATAACGATTGTCATGCCGATAACGCAAATTCATTCTTGCAGAACGTCCAATCTGTCCAGAAAGATAATTCACACCATTCAGTGAACCGGCAGAAACACCAATTGTACAACGTAAATTAATATCATGTTGCATAAGCGCATCTAATACACCGTTTGTATAAACGCCCCGAAATGCGCCTCCCTCTAATACAAGACAACCCTCTGTAATAATTTCTGACGCTGTACCTGACGGTAAATTATCAATTCCGGAATATTTTTGGATTGTTTTCATATAAACTCATCTCCTTGTTAGATTTTTCTAATTAATTATATTATATACTAATTTTAGCAATTTGTCAAATTTCTCATGTATCAATAAAAAGCAATATTTGGGAAAAGTTGTCATTCGCAGGAAATTACTTACTTTCTTTACAAAGTTTCCTGAAATTACACAACGTTCCGACAAAATTCGCAAACAAATTTTGCTATAATAAAATTATTATTTTTATTATTTAAAAAGGAGTGGCATTCATGTTATTACGGTTCAAAAAATTAATCCGAAACGAATGGATTCAAGCACCTATATTCTGTATTGGTGCAGTCTTTGGGGGATATTTTCTATCTATTGGGACAATCAGCGGTATTGTATCGCCATTAGCAATTGCATTAGCAGGAATTTGCAGTCCCTTATATGCATTTTGCATGTTGCTTGGCAGTTTAGTTGCCTATACCATACAGCAAGCACCTGAAGGTATGCAATTTTTATTAACGGCTCTGGTCAGTATTACTTGCATGAGAATTTTATTTTATGATACTCATAAACCTCATGTCATGGGCATTTTAACAGCAATTTCTTGTTTTATTGCAGGAATTTTGCTTGACTTAATTTTTCGCAACGGCGAGGGAAAATTGCCATTATATATACTAGAATCATTTTTGACAGGCACAGCCTCTTTTTTTCTTGCAGATGCCATGCAGAGTATACGGGAAAATAAAAATATTTCACTAGATGCTGGAAAAAGCTTCACATTTGCGATTTGCTATTTATTAGGCATTACAGCATTATGTGGCATTGACTTAGAATTTTGCAATTTAGGCAGAATTACAGGAATGATATTAACATTGCTTGTGGCAAGACAGTTTAAACAATCTGCCGGAACGCTTTGCGGTGCATTAACAACCTGTGGGATTGTACTCTGTAGTGTACCTTTGGGAATGCCTTTGTTATTTTTACCTGTAACAGCTATGCTTGCAGGATTTTTATGCAAATTACCAAATGCGGTTTTAATTCCGGCATTTTTTTTCATGCAAATATTAAGCAGTGCTGTACTAGACAGTAGCATAGAACTTGTAAAAATTCTGGTAGAACTTATGATAGCATGTTGCATTTATGCTATGTGCAGTAAAATAGAATTAAGATATATTATTGCACTGCCAACAGAATCCCCTGCTGGACAACGGCAAATTATTCAGCAAGAGCAATTTCTAAGTGACGCTTTGCAGGAACTTCGGGAAGAAACATCTGCTGTTATGCGACATTTAACAGTAAATCCAATATTTCAGCCGATTCCGCAAGTAAAAGAAAATATTTGTCAAACTTGTAAAAATTACGCTACCTGTTGGAAACTACATGCAGAACAAACAGAAAAAGCATTCCAACAGTTATTACATACACCAAGTATTTCTGTAGAAATATTAGAAAACTGTATTAATCTAAAAAAATTAACAGAAACTATGTCTGTTTACAGTCAGCGTAGAGCTTTACAACAAATGCAAAAAGTACAGTTATTACAAAATCGTGCTATGACACTGGAATATTTGCAGTTATTAGAGCATTTAACAGCGGATTCTGCTAAGAGAAGAACATTAAAATTTTGTGAAGCAGAAACAGTTTCTCTTAAAAATATGCTAAATCGCTGTGCTATCACAGAAAGTACTTGTTTTGTATATAAATTAAAATCTAATCGCTATGCAGTTGAAATTTATACCAAACAAGAAGAATTTCCATTAGCAACGATTCAGGAATTATTAAACCGTCAATTTCATGTGAATTTTAAATTTCTTTCTTTGCAACAAAAAAATACTTACCGGCATTGTTATTATCAAATACCGCCATATCAATTAGATTCTGCAATTAAAAGCCTGAATGCACCTGCTTATGAACGTTGTGGAGACCATGCAGACAGTTTCACAGATGCAGTCGGAAATCAATATTTAGTCATTTCTGACGGCATGGGCAGTGGCAGTACAGCTTCTCTTGCATCTCGAATTGCAGTGAAAACTTTTAAAAACATGGTAACTTGTGAAATGTCTCCAGAATCTGCGATACGGCTTGTGAATACAATGCTAATGTCAGAAACAAATACAGAAAATTTTGCAACACTAGATATTTTAATGCTTCATGCAGACACAGGAGAATTAACGCTTTATAAATCCGGTGCAGTCGCAACGTTATTTTATCATGAAAATAAAATACAGACCATTTCTTCTAAAAGCTTTCCAGTGGGCATTGTCCCAAATGCTACGCCTTCCAGAGATAAACGCATTATACAAAACAATGATATTATCATTATGCTGTCTGACGGCGTGAGTGAAACAGAATATCCTTATATTAATCAATTACTTCGTCAAAATTTAACACCTGAACAAATTATACAGGAAATTTTTAACAAAGCAAGTGTTTTTCATGGTGGAGAAGTTCGGGACGATATGACAGCCATTGTTGCAAAGATTTATAGCAAAATACATACGCCTATTACAAAACATACAGAACAGGCAGAACAAAAACCGACAGCAAATATTTTATTAAAATAAATTTTTATATTTTCCCATGATTAAAAAAATTCTAGTTTCTGAAAATTCAAAAAACAAAAATAAAAATTAATAATATCATATTAGATTACGGTAAATTTTAGCACTTTTATTGTGCAAAATTAACAAAAACATAATGTGGTTTTTATGATAACATATAAAC
>CAMWHN010000242.1 GCA_947174085.1 uncultured Ruminococcus sp. | reverse complement strand
GACCACCAGTATTCATATAATTATCTAATATTGCATATTCTTCAGAAGTCATATCTTCTTGTGGCGAATTATATATTACAGTCTCTGCATTTTCAGGAAGTTCTAAAATGCTTACTTCATGCCATAAATAGCCATCAGATTTTATTTTATCAATAAAAATATTTAAATTAGCAATATCTTCTGTTTGATTACTGGTAATATAATATAAATCTCTGGGCGTTGCTTCTGTAACTGGTTCTGTAACAGGCTGTTCTTCTTGTTGTGCCTGTTCTGATTCGCTTTCTAAACTTGTTGGAATATCTGTATCCGGAGCATTACTGCACCCTGTTAGTAACATGAAAAATATAAAACAAGTCATTAATTTTTTTTTCATAATTATTTTCTCTCTTTCTTTTCAAAATTTACAATAATAATGCCTATGCATACTAGAATTAAAGCTGTTATGCCCTGCCAATTAAAAACTCCTGTTTCATGCAATAATATACTGGAAATAATCACACCGCACAGAGGATTTAAAAACCCAAAGACAGTTACTTTTGATACAGGATTATATTTTAATAATACAGCCCATAGTGAATAAGCACAAGCCGATACAAATGCTAAATAGAATAAAATCAGCAAAGATTTACGAGTAATAAATAAATTTCCTCCGGCGAGTATGCCAATTAACCACATGACAGCTCCACCAAAGGCAAACTGCCAACCGCTTAATAATACAGGATTTTCACCTTGTGCTGTATATTTTTTCATGAATACACTGGAAAAACCGCTTGCAATTGTACAAAGTAAAATAAATCCATCACCTAGGAAATTCAAATGCAAATCCATATCTGAAGAAAAATTTACAAGAATAATTCCTATAAAGCCGATGATACAGCCAATGATTTTTTTAGCAAGTAATTTTTCTTGTTTTAATATACTGGCAATTAAAATCGCTATAAAAACATTTGCAGAAACAATAATAGACGCTTTGACACCGGTCGTATGTGCTAAGCCAATATAATAAAAAAAATACTGTAATATTGTTTGAAATAAGCTGATAATTAAAATTTTAGAAATTGATTTTTTTTCAGGAATTAATAATTTTTTTTCTGCAATGCTTCCCACAAGTAACGCTATTAGACCAGCAAGAAAAAATCTTACACCTGCAAATAACATTTGTGATGCCCAATTATTTTCTGAAATTTGCATTTCTGCATAGCCTAATTTTACACCTGAAAAAGCACTCCCCCAAAGAATACAGCATAGTAATGCAATCAGGGCAACAATTCCAGTATGTGTTAATTTCTGGTTCATGTAAAAATATCACCTCTTGTAGATTAATCATAGCATATTTTTCAGCACTTGTAAAGCATTCAGAAAAATTTTATAAATCTAACAAAAATTATTGACTTTTTTCATAAAATATAGTATAATTATAATAATTTATATTATCAGGAGGAACTGCCATGCAAATAGAGTTACATAATATTAACGTACATACTGCCGAAAATCCATCTGCTTTTATTCAGGAAACCAATCAGATTTATTTAAACAGATTATCTGAAATTGCCGATGATATTGCGTTACATCGGGAGAAAAAGCCTATTATTTTATTATCAGGTCCATCAGGGTCAGGGAAAACAACTTCTGCATTAATGATTGAAAAAATTCTCAGTGAACAGGGCATTAAAACACATACACTTTCGTTAGATAATTATTTTAGTTCTCTCACAGAACAGGAAAAAAAATTGCTTTCTCTTGGCAAACTGGATTTAGAATCCCCGAATCGAATTGACAGTGAATTTTTAACACAACAGCTCCGTGAAATTTATCATTGCAGACCAATAGAATTGCCAATTTATGATTTTAAAAATTCTGTTAGAATGCAAAGCGGAAAAATTCTACATAGAAAAGCAGGAGAATTAGTTATTTTAGAGGGCATTCACAGCTTGAATCCAGATATTATAAATTTTAAAGACTCTCGCACAGCAAAAATTTATGTCAGTGTTCGCACAAGAATTATGCTCAATGGCATAGAATTACACCCTTCTAAAATCAGATTAATGCGCCGTCTTGTGCGTGATAAATTATTTAGAAAACGTTCTTTTCAAGAAACGCTTATGATGTTTCACAGTGTAGAAAATGGTGAAAATAAATATATTATGCCTTATAAATATCGTTCTACTTATGATGTAGATACGTTTATGACATATGAAATTTGTGCTTATAGAACGATTTTATTAGAATCATTGCATAACATGCAAAAAAATCCGATAATTCATGATGTATTAAATTTTCTGGAACATACAGCTCCACTTCGTCCAGAAGAAATTACATCTGATTCTTTAATCTGCGAATTTATCGGCAATGGACAATTTTGCTATTAATATTAAAAAAGCCCCTGCAATGCAAGGGCTTTTTGAATTATAATTTATTTTTTTGATTTTCAAGAACTTTAATTAAATCATCAATCGAATCTGACGAAGAAATTGTAGCTTTAGATTTAGAATTAAAACTTGGCTTAGATACCTGACGATTAGATGGATTTAAAATATCATCAATATTTGGGCTTGTACTTTTGTAAGCTGGTTTTACAACTGGTTTTACCGCAGGCTTCACAGGTTCAGGCTTTGGCGGTTCTGGTTTCTGAATAACAGGCTCTTGTATGACAGGTTTTGCAACTGGTTTTTCTTTGATAACTGGTGCAGAGTGTTGCATTTCTTGTGCCTTTGCCTTGATTTCTTCTGTAGAATAAATTTGTGTATTAGTGGCTTTTTTCTTAGGAAGTGGCGCATCAAATACTTTTAGAGATTCTTCTTCAATTTCTTGCCGGCGGAATTTCATTGTTTTTTCACGTTCTTGTACAGCTTTTTGATATGGAGAATTTTCATTCACAGGTTTTGTAGAAAAATTCTCTGAAATCGTAGATTTTTTTTGTTCCAGAGTATTCGGCACAGGTGTTTCATCTGGATTAAAAAGCGGATTTTCAGAAGCGACTTTTTTCTTTTTCTTAGGTGTTGGCTCTGTTTCTTTGAACATAAACTGTTCGTCGTCCATAGCTTCATTATCACTTTTCGCAATTTTCACAAGCAACATAATAATTAAAATCACACACGGCACAACTAATAATACCATTAATCCAGTGACAGATGTTGCAAACGTCACATACTGGTATAATTCTGTGCTTGCCCATGTGCAGATAGCAAAAATATTTGTTCTGGGAATTACTAAGTCCACGCCTTGTTCCTGTACAGTAGCCGGATAATAATTAATTGTACTATCTTCTGTTTGTTCAATTTTATAAATATTTCGCACAGCAAGTGTGCCGTCTGCCAGATAACAAAGCACTTTATTTCCCTCTTGTAATTCTTCTGAAATTGACGGCTTTGCTAAAACAAGTGATTTTTCAGGAATATCAGGCGACATATTATCTGATTCTTGTAAATATAAATAATAGCCGGCAATTTTTGGGACACGTTCTCCTGAAAAAATTAAATTAGATGCAATTGTTCCGGCAACAGTTATCAATAATATTATCACAAGCAACCCTGCAAAAATAGACCCTTGTTTTTTAGATTTCATAAAAATTTTGCTCCTTTCAGGATAAAGAATTAATAATTATTTTTATTATTTTGTTCTATTTTTTAAAATTTACTAATTTTTATTC
>CAMWHN010000241.1 GCA_947174085.1 uncultured Ruminococcus sp. | reverse complement strand
GTTCAATACCGTGGTTCCAAAAACCAAGAACTTTCTAAGTTTGGTACAACTTTTATTCTTGTTGCTCATGAGAATAAGAATGGAATTTATATGCTCCAGAATAAAGATGCTGCACTTGAGGAAGCACTAGATGAATCAGTAGAAAAAGAAGAATTAACTGAAGAAATGGTAGAAGATCTTGATATAGATATTCAGAGTTTGATAGATGATAAAGATACAAATGTTACTGAAGTAGATTCATCCATTTTTGATTTTTCACTCTAATAAAATTTAATTCATATGTTTAATTTTGGTTCAATGGCTGATAAGAAGCCAGCTAATAACATTAATTATCTCAAACCTTACAACATTTATAAGGACGTAACAATTGATAGTGTTGATATTGAGGAAGGAACAACTAAGGACGGAAATCCTTGGAAGAGTCTTGTTATTACATTTAAATGTGAAGAAGGAATTTATAAGCATAGTATTTTCTGGATTACACAAGAAAAGGATTTTGAACGTAATAAGACTAAGGATGAAACAAGGTATCTTCCTAGTCGATGGGAACAAACTAGTGATGTAATGGCAGCAATTGGTTTCCAATTTGCTCCTGAAGCATTTGCTAAACTTCAGGCTGTATCTTCTAAAGCAAAGACTTTTGATGATATTGCTCTTAATTATAAGAAAATTCTTGAATCTGCAATCGGTAAGAATCCTACTAACATGAAACTTGTAGGTCGTGAGAGTAATGGAACTGTTTATGCAACACTTCCGAATTGTACTGGTATTGCACAGGCTAAGAATGATAAAACAGCAGAAGCTAATAAGTGTAATATTGGCGATTGGTATACTTGGATGATTTCTCCGTTTAACGATGATCCTTCTAAGCTTGCGTTTAGTGATTATGAAATGAAGAAAGCAAATGAATATCACAATGCTAAGCCTACTAAAATGAAATCTGATAAGAACTCCGATGATACTGTCAATCTTGATGTAGATTCAAAGGATGATTCATCTGATCTTGACTTTGATACTCTTCTAGGAGGACTTTAATAAATATTTTGCAAATTAAACTGAAATTGTTATATTTGCAATAAATTAACGTTATTGCATTTATGGATTTTAGTTTAAATAGACAAATTAAATTAACAAAGAATTTAATTTTATCTAAAATAACACAAGAACAAATATTCTATTATTATATTGGATCTGAAGTGAAACATAAGAAACTCTTCAGATCCAAGCTTCGTACAGATAGAAACGTTACATGTAGTATTTATAAAAACAAAAACGGAGATCTTATATATAAGGATTTTGCTACTGATCAACATTTAAATTGCTTTGCTTATGTAATGGAATTATTTAAATGTGATTATCAAAAAGCTTTACATATAATAGCGAATGATTTTAATATAATATCTAGTTCTGAAGTTAAAAATAAAGGTAAAATTATTTCTAAAGATTTTAAAATTAAAGAAAAAGAATTCGCAAAATTACAAGCAGAAATTAAAGAT
This sequence comes from uncultured Ruminococcus sp., assembly GCA_947174085.1. Classification (GTDB taxonomy): domain Bacteria; phylum Bacillota; class Clostridia; order Oscillospirales; family Ruminococcaceae; genus UBA3855. The sequence goes on along the minus strand of CAMWHN010000241.1, from coordinate 2,166 downwards.
TTTGATGAATTAGAATTAAAATGGTGGAATAAATACGGAATTACATTAGAAACTCTTAAAAAATTTAATGTGTTTTCTATTAAGCATGTATTTTTAAATGGACAAATTGTAGCTAAATCTTCTCAAAGTTGTCCTATATATGGTTATTATGGAAATAAATTAAAAAAAGATGGAGAATCTCATGAACTCTGGAAATTTTATTTCCCAAAAAGACGAGAAAGTAGATTTTTAGGTAATTATCCAGCTGAAATTCTTCAAGGATATAAAAAACTTCCTAAGAATGGAAAAATTTGTGTAATTACGAAGTCGATGAAGGATGTTATGGCTTTATATGAGTATGGTATTCCAGCTTGTGCTCCTAATGGAGAAACAGTTATACCTAAAGAAGCTGTTGTGAAAGATCTATTATCTAGATTTGATCATGTGTTTGCGCTTTGGGATTGTGATCATACAGGCGTTACATTTTTAAATAAAATAAAACGTAAATATCCTGAATTAAAATGTTTAATTATTCCTAGAAAATTAGGAGCAAAAGATTTCTCTGATTTAAGAGAAAAGTATGGATATAAGAAAACTAAACAATTTATTATTGATTATTTAAATAGTTTAAAAAATGGACTTTGAACTTAGAAAAGAAGATATATTAAAAATAGGACATGCTAAATCAGAACATCCTTATGAAGGAACTAGATTTATTTGCAATCTTATAACTGCCAAGATAGAAAAGATATTTCTTAGAAATGTTTTTAATTTATTTAATGAAGAAGGTAATGATTATATGATTGAAGATGTATGGTATGATATAGGAAATGATGATCCTCTAAAAGATACAATACAATATATTACAAATTTTCCTTACGAAAAATACGAAGAAATTTTATTCTCATGAAAATATTTAAAATTAAACATATAGAAGAAGAGGTTCCGTTTGATATTAATGAACTTAAAAAGGATTTAGAAAATTACGATTGGTTTGATCCAACCAATGACGATGATTGGAATTATCATATGGATGAAGAATTCATGAATGGTAAATACTCTCTAAAAGAGCTAGACGAACATAGAGATGAAATTACTAAATTCATGCAAGAAAGAAGAAAGAAAGAACTTAATAATGAAATTTATTATTATTTAAATAATGAATTAGAAAAGTTGATTATTTATGATAATAATTATAAAGTAACAGAAGAAGAAATACATAATTATATAACAGAGTGGTTTGAAGAAAATGTTGATTAAATGATAAATATAATAATGGCTAAATAGAAAAAACAATTGGATGAACGAATTGAAATAATTTTTAAAGATGGACATAAAGAACAATATTCATCTTTAGAAGAAGCAAGTGAAGCTACAGATTTATCTGTTGCAGCTTTAAAAATCAGAGCTAATAAATCTATTAATGGTTCTGCAAATAAGAAGGATAAGATCCATGCGCGATGGTTAAATGAGTCAACTTTTAGATCTTATCAAGCAAAGAAAAGTAAGAATAAAGGTGCAGCTTTTGAATCAGAAATAGTTCATAAACTTCAAGAACTTGGATTTGAAGTATGTAGAAGTGCATCAGAATCAAAAAAATTAGATAATAACAAGGTAGATATTGCTGGAAATTGTCCATTTGCAATTCAAGCAAAGAATACACAAAATCTGCCTAACTATTTTACAATTAGAGAAAATTGTACGGATCCTAGACCTCTTGCTTTGCTTTGGAAAAAGGTTGGAGAAGTAAATAGTATCTCTGAAGGCACATTAGCGATAATCCCAATTGAATACTTTTATAAACTTTTAACTTATATAAAATGACATTTTATTATTCATTAACTGACTTAGACAATGATAAAGCGACTATATTCAAAGTTTCAGCAGATAATGCACAAGACGCTGAAAATAAACTTTTCTCTCAATTGTTCCCTTACATAAATTGTTCAGGGAATGTATCAGATATTAATGCAATGCTAGATATATCTGAACACAAAGTATTTAAAGTATGTAAAGAAATAATTTCAATATGAATAAATATTTAGTCGCAATTCACGATAATACTTTATTTGATACTTATATAAAATCATTTGAAGCAGAATCATATGAAGATTGTGAAAGACAATTAGCAAAATATCTTGTTAATACATATAAGTGTTTAAAAGATCATGAATATACACATTATAC
>CAMWHN010000240.1 GCA_947174085.1 uncultured Ruminococcus sp. | reverse complement strand
TTATAATAATTTTCTGTGTTTTTTAAATTTTCATTAAGATGCATGATATTCAAACGGGTCATAACGTTTGAAAGAAGCAGAATTTTTTTCAACGTTTAGAACAGAAGCCCATTCGTCCATTTTTTCTTCAAATGCGTCATTATATTTTTGAGAATCTATATTTTCTATAGTAGATTCTGTCCATAAATCATCTTCTGTCATACGTTCACGAATATCATAACGAGTAACTAAATAATAAGCTTCATCTTCTTCGACAAGATATACTTTGCCATAATCACTATTATTAATTTCAAGTAATTTATAATATACTGTTTCACTAGGCGTATAATAAATATCATCTTCGTTATCATAATCTTCTTTATTAATAATATTAATAATAGATTCGTTCAGATATGGCACAGTGACGGTTTCTGTTTCATCATTATCACTATCATCATTATCCTCTTCATCTTCTTCATTAGAAGCTGTTGTTTCTGTTGTAGTCGTTGTTTCTTGTCCAGATTCTTCGGACTCTGCAACGGTAGTCGTTTCTTGTCCAGATTCTTCGGATTCTGCAACGGTAGTCGTTTCTTGGTCGGATTCTTCATTTTCTGCAACAGCAGTAGTCTCTTGTTCAGATTCTCCGTTTTCCGTAACAGTAGTCGTTTCTTGTTCAGATTCTTCATCAAGTGCAACTGTTGTAGTAGTCGTTTCTGTTTTAGTGGCACGAGGTGTCGTTGTTGTGAGTTCTTCTTCATCAATACCGGCTTCTTGCTCTGATACAGATGTCATATAATAATTATAATCATCTTTTATATAATCTAATTCTGTCATAACGGCTTCTGCTCCGCCAGATTGATAAGCTTCTTCTGCACGAGTTTGATATTCTTTTGCCAGTTCTAAAATTTCTGCTTTTCCGGCAGAGTCCAGCAAATTCCCCTCATTGTCATGCAAATCAAATTTGATATACTGCACACGCATATTATTTTCTGCATAGTAATCTTGTAATTCTTCTTCTGTAACGCCTTCTTCGCCACCGACAGCATAATAATATTCAAAAACGGCTTTATTTTTGTAAATAGATGTCATTACTTTGTTAAACGATTCTTGGCTAATCCCCAACTCAGGAAGTGACTCCGAATAATATGACCAATAATATTCTAGCATAGTTGGTAAATTTTCTTGGTCTTCTTCGCTCAATGTTAAGCCCAGTTCTTCAAATTTTTTTTCTGTTGTTACGAAATCAATACACAGCTCTGTTGCTTTATCTTCTATCCATGTGCGAATATCTTTGTCTTCAAGATAAAGCGTTTTGACTGTTTTAATATCTTCTGTGTCAAGAGTTTCATCTTTTTGTTTCAGCTGTGAAAGCGCATTACTATAGGACGAATTTAAATAATACAAATAAACGCCTGCTGGCACAACATAATCATCAATTGTCATTGCAGTAGTTGTGTTACTGCCACAACTTGTGCAAACGGCAACTAAACTAATTGCTGTTAGAACAGCAGGGATTTTCTTAAAAACAGACATTTTTTTAATACCTCCATTGTGATTTGTCAATCTTTTTTTATTATACTACATAATTAGAAATAAGTCTATAGCTTTTGCAAAAATTTTTATGAATTTCACAGAATTTTCAGAATAGACTTGTTTTTCTTTGGAAAATATGCTATAATAATCATGAAATATTTATCAGGAAAGTATGTGATATTATGAATCTAAACCAATTTTTAAAAATTCTCAACAGTGGCGAAGTAATTACGGGTGGTTCTGAAGTACACCAGTTTATGCATGAACTCAGTCAGGAAGCCTTGCGTATTACGGCTGAGATAAATAATGCTTATCATACACCCGAAGAAATTAGAACTCTAATGACAGAACTCACAGGACAAGAAATTGATGAAAGTTTTACACTGTTTCCGCCATTTCATACAGACTGTGGGAAAAATATTCATATCGGGAAACATGTTTTTATTAACGCAGGCTGTAAATTTCAAGACCAAGGTGGCATTATAATTGGTGATGGTACGCTGATTGGGCATAATGTCGTGTTAGCAACTTTAAATCATGAAATAGCCCCTGCAAAGCGACAAGGCATGATACCAAAACCAATTAAAATTGGCAAGAATGTCTGGATTGGCTCAAATGCAACGATTTTAGCAGGTGTTATGATTGGAGATAATGCCATTGTTGGAGCAGGTGCAGTTGTGACAAAAAATATTCCTGAAAATAAAATAGTTGCAGGGATTCCAGCTAAAATAATCAAAAGCATTGATGAAAATCAAATCATAAATTAATTATCAAGAAAGGATTTATTATGAAAAGAGCTTTAATTACAGGCGCAACATCAGGCATTGGCTTACGAATGGCAATTTATTTGCATAAAATGGGTTGGGAATTGACTTTAACAGGTAGAAATGAAAAAATTTTAAAAAAAATGGCTGAAAAATTTGGAAAAAATACAGAATATATTGCATTGGATTTAGCAAAACCAGATTCTGCACAAGAATTATATGATTTCTGTAAAAATACAAGAATCGATTTTTTAATTAATAATGCCGGATTTGGTGTATTCGGTGATTTTACAGAAACGCCTTTAGAACAAGAATTAAAATTACTAGAAGTGAATATCAAAGCTGTGCATATTTTAACAAAATTATTTCTGCATGATTTTGTGAAACGTGACAGGGGGTGCATTTTAAATGTAGCCTCTAGTGCCGGATTTATGGCAGGGCCTAAATTGTCAAGTTATTATGCATCTAAAAATTATGTGATTCGGCTTAGTACGGCAATTCGTGAGGAACTTCGCAGGAAAAATTCTCATGTAAATATTAGCGTACTATGTCCCGGACCTGTTGACACGAATTTTAATAACCGTGCTGGTGTGACATTCTCTGTAAAGCCAGTAACACCCTGTTATATTGCAAAATATGGCATTGATGGTGCATTAGCAGGCAAGGGCATTTTAATCCCGACAATTGGCATGAAAATTGGTGTGCTAAGTGCAAGGCTTCTTCCTGAAACAGTTGTTAATAAAATTGTCTATGAATTGCAGAAACGAAAGGAATTTTAAGTATGTGCTAATTGAAAGTTTACTTGAGTAACTTTTCGTATTGCACAAATGTAGAAACCGGTGACAAATTTAAATTTTACTATTGACAAATTCAGATTTATTGATTATAATAATAGTGGAGATAAGCTTAGACTTATCGTATGGAAGCTTTACGCTTCTGTAAAAAGAGGAGAACCCTACCGTAGAAGTGGGACCGACTAAAGAGGAGAACCCTACCGTAGAAGTGGGACCGATTAAAGAGGAGAGTCCTGCCGTAGAAGTGGAAGCGATTGAAGAGGAGAACCCTACCTTAGAAGTGGGATTGTACTTTAGCTGTGCCGAAAGGTGCAGTTAAAGTTTTATATTAGCGAGGTTATGATATGAAAGAAAAATTAAAACTTTATTATGTGGATATGAAGTATATTCTTGACTTGCGTAATGTTGATAGTCACGTTGCATCTGTTTCTCCACAGACGGGAGAGGAAGACCGTCCGTTTATAGGTATCATTACTATTGTTGACAACAAAAAGTATTGCATACCGTTAATATCAGGGGAAAAAGAAAAATTTAAAAACAAGAAGAATTCCGTTGATTTTATAAAAATACCGGATAAAAATAAGAAAAATAAAT
>CAMWHN010000239.1 GCA_947174085.1 uncultured Ruminococcus sp. | reverse complement strand
CATGTAATTTCTCCTCCTGTGATAGTATTATGATTAAAATTTTGTTTTTAACATGTCATGTTTTAAATCCCAAAGTTTTTGAGATAAATCTACAAAATAAGTCTGCGGATTTTCAAAGCGTTTGACTTCTTCCCAAAGGGTTTCTAATTGCTCTTTGCAGTAACTCTGAATTTCAGCAAGCGCAGGACTTTCGTATACGCATTTGCCTTTGACGAATATTGGAACTTGTAATTTTTTTGCTGTGAAGTTAGTTAGTAATTTACGCTTGTATGTGTGAATCTGGTCAAAAATTTCATAGGGCTGTGAATCGTCAATGATTTCATCATGCAAAGTGATAACATCTGCAATGGCTTTGCCACTCTCGTTATCAAATAATCGCCAAACTGTTTTGAAAGACGGATTTGTAATTTTGACAGCGTTTTCAGAGATTTTAATTTTAGGAATAATTTCTCCATTTTTTTCTATGGCAGATAATTTATAAACGCCTCCGAAAACTGGTTCAGATTTAGAAGTAACTAATCTTTCACCTACACCAAAGCTTGTAATTTGCGCACCTTGCATAATTAAATCACGGATAATATATTCATCTAAAGAATTAGAAGCGACTATGCCAATATAATTTAGTCCTGCGTTATCAAGCATTTTCCTAGCTTTTTTAGACAAATAGGCAATATCTCCGCTGTCAATGCGAATTGCTTTGCCTTTATGCCCTTGTTGTTCCAGTTCTTTAAAAACAGTAATGGCATTGGGAATCCCTGAATGTAATACACTGTAAGTATCCACAAGAAATGTACAGTCATCAGGATAAATTTTTGCATAAGCTCGAAAAGCATCAAGTTCTGTATCAAATAACTGTACCCAACTGTGTGCCATTGTGCCAAGAGCCGGAATTTGAAACTCTCTGTCAGCAATTGCACAAGCTGTGCCAGTAACACCCCCAATATAAGAAGCCCTTGCGCCTAACACTGCACCATCATAACCTTGCGCACGGCGTGAACCAAATTCCATAACAGGTCTGCCCTGTGAAGCGGTCACAATCCGATTTGCCTTAGTAGCAATTAAACTCTGATGATTCATGCTTAATAAAATCATAGTTTCAATTAATTGTGCCTGTATCGCCGACCCTCGAACAGTTAGAATTGGCTCTAATGGGAAAATTGGTGTTCCCTCTGGAATTGCCCAGACATCACAGGAGAATTTGAAATTTTTTAAATATTCTAAAAATTTTTCGCTAAATAATTTTTTATTTCTTAAATAATTAATATCTTGTTCCGTAAATTTCAAATTTTTTAAATATTCTATTACTTGTTCTAATCCTGCACAGATAGCAAATCCGGCATTATCAGGCACTTTCCTGTAGAACATATCAAAATACACAATTTCTTCTCCGCAATTATTTTCAAAAAAACCATTGCCCATAGTTAGCTCATAGAAATCTACTAACATACTTAAATTTCTATCATTCATGATAATTCACCTCTGAAATTAATTTAATACCGGCTTGCGCCATGATTTGCAAAGCCATTAATTGCATAAGTTCCGCATTATGATTTAAGGCGTCATAAGTTTCTACTGTATTGACTGGGATAATAATTTCCAGATTTTTATTATTTTGATTACAAAATGCTTTTAAACTTAATGCAAATTGCATCACACAAATATCTGTACAAACACCAGAAATTATTATTTTTTCCAGCTCTGAATGCTGATTTAAAAAATTCTGAAAATCCGGCGTAAAAAAGCCATTGGTAGAATTTTTACAAATTTTTTGAAAACCGCCTATTTTTTGCAAAGATGGTGCAATTTCTGATTCTGAACTATTTTTTAAACAGTGAACCGGAAAAGAATGAAATTCTATGCAATCTGGTTCATGACAGTCTGCAAAGGCTACACAGGGGAGCTGATTTGTTTTGAAAAATTTTAATAATTTTTCCACAGCCGGAAGCACAGACAAAGCATTTTGACTTGATAAAATGCCCTCGGTTAGAAAACCATTTATCATATCAATTATTACAAATGCTGTTTTACTTGCAAGTAAATCTTGACTAGAAATTTCAGGCAAGCTTAAAACTTGTTTTTTCCAGTTTTCTAAACTAGCTATCATAAAAATATTCCTCCATAATTAATATTAATAATTTAAATAAAAAAACTCTGCACAAGCTAAAATACCTGTGCAGAGTTTTTCAGAAATTTTTCAGAGCATTCACAAAAATTATAATATAAAAATTATTCTGAAATTTTAATAATTTCGCCCTCTAAGCTACGACCTGCGCCAATAGCATTAGATTCGTCAGTGTCAATGTGCATAGCTCTTGCAAATTTTTCTGAAACACGGCAGACAACGTCACCAAGAATGGCTTTTCTACCGTCTGTATTGCACAGAACCCACACAACTTCTTTGTCTTGTACGCCTAATTCTTCGGCATCTTCCGGTGTCAAATGAATATGACGCTTTGCAATAATAACGCCCTCATTAATTTCCACTTCACCGCAAGGACCTACAATTTTACATGCACCTGAACCAGCTACATCACCGGATTCACGAATTGGTGCAGAAATGCCAATAGAACGGGCATCTGTTGCAGAAAGTTCTACTTGTGTTGCAGGACGTACAGGACCTAAGATAGAAACGTTAGCAAGTTCTTTTTTAGAACCTACGATTGTTACACGTTCTTCACAAGCATATTGCCCCGGTTGTGAAAGGTCTTTTTTGTGGGTGAGTGTTGCACCTTTGCCGAACAAAATTTCTAAATGTTCTTGTGTCACATGTACATGACGGGCAGAGGTTTCGATAATAAACTTCTTGGACATAATTAACTATTCCTCCGTAGTAATAATATAATCACAGGTTTTTAGTTTAAAACTGTGTCAATTCTATTTTACTACTTTTCTGAGAAATCGTCAAGAGGTTTGTGGGTTTTTTTTGTAAATTCTGTCAAATATTCTTGAAATGTTTTATTTTTTCTTGTAAATCCGGCTAGGTCTGTGTTTGTTACCAGATAGCATTTTTTCAGTAGGTTGAATTTTATCCGCAATTTTTTTGCGAAAATTGGCTTTATAAAGCTTCTGGTTTAATAAAATTTCATAAATTTTCTGGAGCTGTGGGAGTGTAAATTCTTCAGGAACAAGCGAAAATGCAATATCTGTATAATTAATTTTATTGCGGATTCGTTCACGACCATAGGCAATTATTTTTTCATGGTCAAACGCAAGTGTTTTGATTTCATCAACAGGATAAAATTTTGCTTCTTGTTCAGATTCAGAAAGCTGAATTTGCGAATCTGGAACTAATGCATAATAAGATACAGAAATAATACGCATTCTAGGGTCTCTGTCAATTTCGCCCCATGTATATAACTGCTCCAAATAAATATTTTGCAATCCTGTTTTTTGATATAATGCTCTTTGGGCGCATTCATCAAGTGTTTCGTCCATGCCGACAAAAGTCGCTGGAAGTGCAAGCATGTTCACAAATGGGTGTGTATTTCTTTTTTTCAAAAGCACTTGCAATTGATTGTCACGAATCGTAAATAATGCAATATCTACTGCAACAGAGGGTTTTTCATAATCAGAGCTATTATAATTTTTTAAAAATTCCTGTTCTGTCAAAAATTATCACTTCTTTTCTTGAGTTAATTTAAGTTAGTATTAAATTACTACTTAGTATAATTCTAGTATAGTATATTTT
>CAMWHN010000238.1 GCA_947174085.1 uncultured Ruminococcus sp. | reverse complement strand
GATATGCACCAATTGCAAAATGCATTTTTAACCAAGGATTTTTTGACTGCAAATAGAAATTATAATTTTTAGTAAATACTACTAATCCTTTTGGAATATCACAAACACTATAGACACTCATCAAATCGCCTATCATATGCAAATAATAAGCATTGCCATTAACTTTAGATATCATTAATTCTGCATAATACAAAGCTTTTTCATAATTTTCATGTTCTAAATAAAATTTCATAAACTTATGATAAGTATACTCCAGCAAAAAATCTTCTTGTAACTTGCCTTCAAAAATCAACTTTGCTGATTGTAAAGCCTTTTCTTCTTTATTCATCAATAAATAATACAAAACTTGATGATGATAATAAAATGTCTTGCCTTCAGAAATATCATCTAATGGCTCTCTTAGAAATCTATAAAAATCAGCAGTCGCAATATTTTTATCTACATGCAGATAAAAATAACTTCTTTTCATGTAATAAATGCTTAAACTTTTGCCTTGTTCCAGTAGCATTTTTTTAAATAATTTAAAATAGCTATCAATTTCTTGTTTAGAAATATTTGGAAATTCTACTACTGCTTCGACAATCCAGCGAAAACAAATTAGCACATCATGGGACACATACGAATAATTATATAATTCTTGATGTGTTTGATATAAATTCAGTAATTCTGGAAAAGTAATTAAAGCAAAATATCTATCTCCACAAAAAATAGATTCTTTAATATAATCATAGCGAAACCAAAAACACCAATCTAAATCTTGTTGTAAATCTGCTTCTATAATGGCTTCACGAATTGCCTGTAATCTTGGTGTACCTCTGTCAATTTGCCAAAATTCCTGTTCTAATTCTTCAAAATTTTTCATTTTATGACCTCTTATCAAATAAATATAACATCTTTGCAAAATCATCTGTGCCGTTGCGGGAATCAAATTTATTAACTAAATCATTTGCAGATTGATAAAAATATTCTGCAATTTCCTGAACAGACATGCTAGAAATTGGTGTATTTTCAGGGGATTTAAAATTTATTTTATGATTTGCTATTTTATCAAATAAATGATATGCACCAATTGCAAAATACATTTTTAACCAAGGATTTCTTGACTGAAAATATAAATTATAATTTCTAGCAAATAATTTTAAACCTTTTTGAATATCCAGAATGCTATATAAACTCATAAGACTGCCTATCACATGTAAATAATATTCATTGCCATTTACTTCAGAATTAGAAATAATTAATTTAGCATAATGTAATGCTTGTTCATAATTTTCACGTTCTAAATAAAATCTCATAAAATCATGATAAGTCGACTGTGGCAAGGAACTTGCTTTTAGTTTGCCCTCAAAAATTAATTTTGCAGATTTTAGAGCTTTTTCTTCTTTATTAATATATAGATAATACATTGCCTGTTGGTCGTAATATAATGCTTTGCCGTCTGAAATATCATCTAACGGTGCTTTAAGAAATCTATAAAAATCAGCAGTTGCAATATTTTTATCCACATGCATATAAAACAAGCTTCTTTTCATGTAATAAATACTTAAACTTTTGCCTTGTTCCAACAGCATTTTTTTAAACAATCTAAAATAACTATCAACTTCCTGTTTAGAAATATTGGGAAATTCTCCAACTGCTTCGACAATCCAACGGAAACAAACCAGTACATTATGGGACTTAGTCAAATCTTCATGTAATTCTTGATTATTTTCATATAGATTTAGCAATTCTGGAAACACAATCAAGGCAAAATATCTATCTCCACAGAAAATAGATTCTTCGATATAATCATAGCGAAAATTAAATTGCCAATTTAAATCTTGTTTTAAATCTGCCTCTGCAATCGCTTTACGCATGGCATTTAATCTTGGTGTACCTGTGTCAAGTTGCCAAAATTCCTGTTCTAATTCTAAAAAATCAGCCATAATTATTCAGCAATCCCCCATTCGATTAATTGCATTAAATTTTGATTTAACAAAGCCATTTCATCACCTTGCATTTGGAATCTGCCAGTTAATAAATTCTGAATATACAAAATTTCAATACAAGTTTTCTGCCGTTCTGGAGAATTTAAATGCATTAATTTTCTAATTAAATTATTCTGAGAGTTTAAAAATAAACATGCTTTACTTTTGGGCAATTCTTCGGCAAAACTATTTAGCATAGACGCAAACAAATCAGAAGAATTATCTTGCGAATGCTGAATTTCACGGCGAATTTCCGTATTTTCATCTAGCATATAAAATACAGGCAATTGTGACGGCGAAAAGCTTTTTAATTCTGCACGGCAGGAAAATTCCTGTAAAGCTTCATTAGATAAATTAATTAATTCTTCTGCTTCTACTTGTGCCTGTACAGACGGTTCTTCTAAAAATTCTTCAAAAGAAGTTAATTCTAACGGACAAGCAATAAAATTTTCATCATATTCTTGTAACATGCGCAATAGCGAAATATTATAGACATAGCAAGCATTTACAAGTAATTGATTTTGAGATAGCATCAAAGCAGAAACTCTATGAAATTGATTCATATCTGTTGTAAAATGCACTGGTTCTGAACGAGTTAATAAATCTTTGCCAGTATATTCGCCCATATTGGTTTCAAATTTCAGAAACGGAATAAAAGTTTTAAAAAATACTTCATCTTCGCTCGCCATAGATTTAATTGCCATGGCATGAATATCTATTATTTCTTCTAATAATCTTGGATTTGTTCTTGATAAATTTTGCAAATATTCTGAAATACAAGTGCTTAATTCTTCACGAGCTTGTGCAAGCAAATCATCTTCATAAAAATTTTCTCTGGAAGCGGTTGGTCTAAGCTGTGAAGTATTTAAAAAGCATTTTAGAAAACCAGACCATTTCGGCAAAATTTTATCACCGTCTTCTGTCAGGAGCATATTTTTTAAATAAATTCTATGCGTATTTTTCGCATGTACAGAAACAGAATGTGGCAAAATAAATGCCACGCCACTAAATAAACCGTTTTTAGATTCTAACGGAATATAGCCTAAAAAATTCATATCAAAAATTTGTTTTCCTAATTGCATAATACTGGATTCTGAAAAACAAATATTAATTCTATAACAATCTTCTTGTGTTGTCATCATGACAGGAAACGGCAATGGTAAGCCATAATATCTTACTAACTCACAAATTCTTGTTTCTTCAAAATATTCTTCACAGCCTTTTTTTGCATTAATTATAATTTCCGTGCCGATTTTAATATTATTATTATTATTTAATTCTATAATCTGATAAGTGCCGTCTGGCTTGCCATGAAATTCATATGCATGTTCTGGATTTTTCACAGAACGAGTTTTTAAAACAATTTCATCTGTTACCATGAAACAAGACAACATGCCAATGCCAAATCGTCCGATATAATCTTCTAAAATTCTACCTGTTTGCAAATCTTTCTTAGATGACTGCCCAATCACAGCCAGAAACTGATGTATTTCAGATTCTGTTAAACCAGTGCCATTATCTCTGAAAATAAGTCCTTTTCCAGATTGTACTTGAATTTCAATTTTACCGTCTTGAAAATCTGGATTAATTAATTTTCTTCCACTAATTGCATCTGTTCCATTCTGAAGCAATTCTCTGACAAATACATCTGGACTGCTATATAAATGATTGGCTAAAATATCAATCATTCCACCTAAATTTACTTTAAATACAAATGGTTCTTGCATAATAAAATTTTCTCCCTTTTCGAT
>CAMWHN010000237.1 GCA_947174085.1 uncultured Ruminococcus sp. | reverse complement strand
TCCCTGGATAGTGCTATCTCTTTTGCTTTTCAAGTTTGTTGACTATATCTTGAAAAGATACAGGGAATTCCGGAAGAAAAAATTGTATCTATTGATGAAACAGGAATCCAGCAGTATCTGTGCCGGGAATATGCTTATGCACCAAGAGGCGAAAAGGTGTATGATACGATTTCAGGAAGAAAATTTAAACGGCTCAATATTGTAGTGGCAAAACAGGGAAATACTGTTCTTTCTCCATTACAGTACGAGTGTTCTATGACGAAAGAGCTTTTTGAATCCTGGTTCGAGAAATTTCTTCTACCCGAACTACCTGAAAATTCTGTACTTGTTATGGATAATGCTTCCTTTCACCGGAAGAAAAGACTCCATGAAATTGCTCAAAATCATCAGATGATTCTGATTTTTCTTCCACCTTACTCTCCAGAATTGAATTCTATTGAAAAAGAATGGGCTAATCTAAAACAATGGCTTGCATCTCATCTTCGCTTATTTTCCAACTTAGACGATGCTGTTTCATATTATTTTAAAGTAAATTAACTATACAGGTAAAAAACACACGCAACATATTGAGCGAAATCATCTGACTTTAAGGACTCGCATAAAAAGACTATCCCGTAAAACCATATGCTTTTCCAAGGATAAAGATATTCCTATATCCGTTGTTGGAACTTTCATCAATATTTTTTTCTTTGCAAGAAAATTCAGTATTTCAACTATATTATGACACCGCCTTTTTTTCCTTGTCCGACAGTAGCTCTGTCGTTGCCGTTACATCGTGTTCGTTGGCGGCAGTGGTTTTCAGATGGTGCACAAATCCTGTTATTCACTCCTATGTGTGCCTGATACCCGAAGTGCCAGTTTATTTCTGTCAGTCTCATTTATCTTTCCATATCTCCTATTATATCACTTTTTTTCTTTTTTGCAACTGTGCAGTGTTGCCTTTGCTGTATCGGAGCTGTTCATACTGAATTTGAAACAAAAAAAGGAAAATCCAATGAGTGGCATCATTATATTTCAAGTCGTCCAATGTCACTGGAACAGCTGCTTCATCACACTCGTATGGAATGGGCTGTAGAATCGATGCACTGGCTGCTTGATGTTCATTTTGAAGAGGACTGGTGCCGAGTGGAAGATAAAGTAGTTCAACAGCATCTGAATATGTTTCGCAAAGCTGCTATTAATCTTATCAGAATTTTCAAGTCAAGAACTGAATCTAACAAAGCTATCTCTAAAATTATGTTAAATTGTTTAATTGATTCTTCGTCAATTTTAAGAGTGATTGGGCAAAATTGATTTGCGTGCAAATATCAATAAATCTCTTGCTTTTTTATGAAAAATATGATATACTGAATATATCAATATGAAAGAGGGGAATGCTATGGATGAAATCAGAAAAGTTCCGATTGGTACGGAAGATTTTAAAAAACTGAGACAAAGAAACTGCTACTATGTAGATAAAACGCTGCTGATTAAGGAATTTTTGGATACTAGTGCGGAAGTTAGTTTATTTGCCCGTCCGAGGCGGTTCGGCAAGACGCTGAACATGAGTATGCTGAAATATTTCTTTGAAAAATCTGAAGAAAACAATGCTTATCTGTTTGAAGGACTGCATATTTCTGGAGCAGGGGAGAGATATCTTGCACATATGGGGTAGTATCCGGTAATCAGTATTTCGCTGAAAAGTATGGATCAGGGCAGTTATGCAAAATCCTTTATTAGATTCAAGTCTTTGATTGCAGACGAATTTGAAAGACACAGCAGCATTCTGGAATCGAACAGACTCAGTATGCGGAAAAGAAAGCAGTTTGAAAAAATATGGAATGATGAAGCAGACGATTCTTTATATGAAGAATCACTGAAGCTGTTGTCTGACTGTCTTTACACAGTATATCAAAAGAAAGCCATCATTCTGATTGATGAATATGATGTCCCCTTGCAAAATGCATGGCTGAGAGGATTCTATCAGGAGATGGTGGATTTTATCCGTTCTCTGTTCAATATGGCTCTGAAAACGAATGATTCACTGGAATTCGGTGTCCTGACAGGCTGTCTGCGAATTTCCAAAGAAAGCATTTTTACAGGATTGAATAATCCGAATGTCAGTTCTATCTCTGATGTGCAATTTTCCGAATATTTCGGCTTTACAGATACAGAAGTCAGACAGATGCTGGACTTCTATCAGCTTTCAGAACATTATGAACTGACAAAGCAATGGTATGACGGTTATCGATTCGGACATACGGAGATATACTGTCCATGGGATGTCATTAAACATTGCAATACATTATTGCATGATTCATCGGCACAGCCCATGGCTTACTGGATTAATACTAGCGGAAATGATGTGGTAAAGCAGTTTATTTCCTCTGCTACAACAACAATGAAAGAGGAACTGGAACAGCTCATTGCCGGAAAAACTATCACGAAAAAAATCAATCAGGAACTGACTTACTGGGATTTAAAGGATGATGATGAAAATATCTGGAGTTTACTTTATATGACGGGGTATCTGACAATGTGCGGAATGCCTGACCGGAATGAATTTGTACTCCGTATTCCAAATCTGGAAATTCGTGAGATTTTTATCATACAGATTTATAAATGGTTCAAAGCCTATGCAAAAGAAAATCTCTTCCGTCTGACGGAGTTCTGCATGATGTTTAGGAATGGCGATGCAGAGTCTGCACAGGAAGCATTTACAAAGTATCTGAATGAAGTGATCAGCATCCGTGACAATAATGTGTCGATTCCAAAGAAAGAAAATTTCTATCACGGCATTCTGCTTGGTCTGTTCAGCCATATGTCTGACTGGAGTATTAAATCCAATGTGGAATCCGGAGACGGCTACAGCGATATTTTGATCAAGATTCCTGGAGATCAAATCGGTATTGTCATAGAGGTCAAATTCGGAGAGAATAAAGAAATGGAAGAAGGCTGCAGGGCGGCTCTGAAGCAGATTGAGGATATGCAGTATGAGACGTCTCTTCTTAATGACGGCATGACTACCATTCTGAAATACGGAGTTGCCTGCTATAAGAAAAGATGCATGATCAGGAAGGCATAGAAGTTCTTTTAATATCAATAGGGCTAAACAGACAGACCTGTCTGCTGCTATACATTCTGGGAAAAGCTGACCTGACCAATTAAAATTCCACCAAAAACATTCCGTTATTGTTTCGTTATTATTCCGTTAATTCCGTGAAAAGCTGTGGTTTTGGGTGAAAAGATATGAATCGTTCATCTCAATAAAATGGCTGAATATAGGTGATTTTGAACAGCTATGGCAAGATTTGAACGTTCTCTCGAAGCACTCATAACCCGATGAAATTAGTAAAATTTTAAAAAATAATGTCACTAAACCCACGTAATACGGGTAATTACGTGGGTTGTCTTTTTGTTTGTAGCTGAGTTGACCCCAATTTGACCCCTTATCAATGAAAAAGATAAGTAAAAATTTGAAGCATTGAGGAGCAGGAAAGAATTGATTTTTATTAAAAATTATTCATGCTTGAACGGCACAAAATTTCTATATGTCTTACCATGAAGTACCTTATTTTCTCTGATATGTTTCTGATAGTTATACACATCACCCTTGATAAAGCATTCGCCCACATCCATGCACAAAAGTTCCTTTTGAGATATTCCAAGACTTTTGGAAACTGCTAAAACAGAAGTATAGTCAACAAACTTGAAAAGCAAAAGAGATAGCACTATCTAGGGAATCAAAAA
>CAMWHN010000236.1 GCA_947174085.1 uncultured Ruminococcus sp. | reverse complement strand
GACTTCATGTTTATTATAGCATATTTTTCACAAAAAAGCACTAGATTTTTTGAAAAAAATATGCTTTTTTAAAAATTCTGCATTTTTGCTAAATTCGCTCTGTATTTTTTATGCAATTTTAAAAAATCGGCAATTTTGCCAATCTATGAACAGTTTAAAATCTATTTGCTGTATAATTTGTGAAAAATTAATTTTTACAAAATAATTTATAAAATTTCTGTAGAATTGTAAAAAAAAATATGCTATAATAAAATTAATTATAAAATTTAAAGGAGGATAAATTTCATGAAAAAACATCTTTCCGCTCGTGTAATTGCATTACTGGCAACAATTGCCTTGGGCTGTACGAGTTTAACTGCTTGTAAAAAGCAACAAGAATCAGAATTAGATACAGAATCGGAAGCTTCCATTACACAAACAGATAATTTAGCAGATTCTGTTAGTGATGATTCCAGTCATGCCGAAAAATTAATTGAAACAGTTCCGGAAGAAACAGAAGAACCTACAACAGAGCATATTAGTCCTACAGAAACAATTACAATACAGTCAGGCACACAGTTAGATTTTTCTGAAGTCACACTGAATCATGAAACAAATAAAAATTATCCAATTTCTTTGAAAGATTTGATTCAGCCGGGTGATTCTGTACAGTCATTTACTTTTGAATTTGAATCTGATAGCGATATTGGTACTTATCAAGGTGCTTGTGGCATTTCTGTAAATGAAGACTGTGAAGCCGCAACGAATGATTATTGGTATCAATCAGCAGATTTTAATGTTGCCTCAGAAGGCAAATATGTAAAAATTACTTGGGACGTTCCGGAAGAAATTCAAAATGACATTGACGCAAATGGACGAGTACAAATTGGCTACTGGTGGGGCGATGCCATGGAAGTAAATTTAAAATATGTCACTTGTAATTATACTAGAACTTCTACAATTCCAGTTGATGATACAGTAACAATTCCAGTAAATCAGCAATTAAATTATCAATCTGATACTGAAAAATCAACTAGAATTTCACTGGCAGATATTTTAGATGATAATTATGCACCACAGGCAATTACATTTAATATTAGCTCTGATTCTGCATTTGGTAAATTTAATGGCAGTTTTGGTATTCAAGTAGATGATGACTGGTATCAAAGCGAAACAATTGTGAAATTTTCAGAACAGAATCATTTAAGTTTAACTTGGCTCATTCCCGAAGATATTAAATATAATATTCCAAAAAATGCAGAAACAGAATTTAATTACTGGTGGGGCGAAACAGATAATATTACACTAAATTCTATTATCGTAAAATATAGCTATGGTTCACAGGGAATGCTTGATAAAAATAGACTACCTGACGGCGTAGATATTCAAGTTATGCACCAGAATGAAGATGCAAAAAAAATTGTAGATAATATCACAGTAGGTTGGAATTTAGGTAACACGTTAGATTGCTATAACGTCACATGGTCAGTTTCAGAATTTGAAACAGCTTGGGGCAATCCCAAAACTTCTAAAAAAATGATTGATGCTATCAAATCCGCCGGCTTTAATACAGTTAGAATACCAGTATCATGGACAGACCATATTGACGAAGATGGCAATATTGATTCTATCTGGTTAACCCGTGTACAACAAGTCGTTGATTATGCAATGGATAATAACATGTATACAATTATTAATATGCACCATGATGACTATACTTGGCTAAATCCGACATATGCTGATGAAGAAGAAATTACAAAAAAATATACAAAAATCTGGAAACAGATTGCCGAAAGATTCCAAAACTATGATACAAAATTATTATTTGAAGGTCTAAACGAACCACGAGTTGTTGGAAGTGGTGAGGAATGGACAGGCGGAACAGCTGAAGAACATGAAGTAATTAATCATTTGTTACAAACCTTTATTGATACAGTTAGAAAATCCGGTGGTAATAACAGCATGAGAACATTAATTATTACCACACATGCGGCATCTATCGAAGAAACGGCAATTAATGGTTTACAGCTTCCAGATGATGATAATTTTATTATTTCGATTCATAATTATTCACCTTGGAAATTTACAACTTATGAATATCAAAATAATAATAAATTTGATGATACTGCAAAACAAGAATTATCTGAACAATTTGATTATTTATATGATACGTTTGTAAGCAAAAATATTCCTGTTATTATTGGAGAGTTCGGCGCAGAGAATAAAAATAATACGAAAGCTCGTGCAGAATATTATGGCTATTATATCAGTGAAGCTTCTAAACGTGGGATTCCTTGTTTGATTTGGGATAATAATATCTTTGATGGTGAAGGCTCTTATGGACTATTTGACCGTGAAACATGCACTTGGCATTATGAAGAAATTATCACAGAAATTCAAAATGCAATTAATTAAATTAAAAAATCCCCTGTTTTTAAAACAGGGGAATTTTTTCATTTAGGAAATTGTTTCCTGCAAAATAAGAAAAATTGCAGAACCAATATGACAGACAAAAACAATCATTAATAACGGACTTGTGAGAGCCAGTCTTCCGCCACGTTCTGCTTGTTCTGGTGTTGTTTTTGGAAAACGTTCTGTAATAAACATGCGGATTAATAATACTATGCCTACTAAAACTAATAGTAGATATAGCATATTTAATAGCATTTCTAAAAATTCCCAGTGATACACTTCACAGATACTAAACATTTCTGCACAGAAATTCACAGCCATATGTGCAATGATAGACGGTATCAAAGAATTATGTTTTACAGTAATATATCCAAAAAAGCACCCAGCACAGAATGCAAGTACAAACTGCGCAATATTTTCATGCCATACCCCAAAGAAAAATGCACTTGCAATAATTCCAAAATGTTGACTCACACGGCATAAATTTTTCATGACAAAGCCACGGACTAATAATTCTTCTGTAATTGGCGCAACGATAACGCTATAAATAAATGATATTAACACAGCTTTAATATCTTGTGAGGGTGTTAAATCCGGTTCATAAGCTGTCACACCAACGGCACTTAATAAATCCGTAATGCCAGAAGCTAAATATCCCGTAATTGTCTGAATACATAATGCAATTCCAATATAAGTTACTGCATTCCAAATATGAAAATTTCTGGTTTGAAATAAATTAGAAACTGGAATTTTTGTTATTTTGCAGCCAAACCATGTGACAAAAATACTACAACTTCCAATTGCCAGCATAGTAATTGCAATATACGAAGAAGAATTTTCAAAATAATTCCATGCTAGTTCACTATAATTTGCCGGCAAATTTCCTCCTGTTGTTGTACTGTCGATAATTGCCTGTAGCCATGTAAAACCTCTCATTAAAATTAAGGCAAGTACATTCATTAAAATTAAATGTCCTAATAAAAATCCTCCGACAATATTTTCATAGCGATGGATTCTACGTTTTTCCTGTTGATTTGGAAATAATGGAATTTTACAGCCTTTCATGCGAATCTGCGGGACAATTTCTCCATAATCAGAATTATAATCCATAAATTCCGTTTCGTTCTGAAATGGATTTCTTGGATTAATTTCAAGTTTGTTTTCAGATTCTTCTTGTGATTCATGATTTTTTTGCATTTCCAGCTCATCAGGGTCGTATTGATATAACATAATATTAGCAAGCTCCTTTCTGAAATAGCCTATTAATTTTATTATAGCATAAAAATTAAATTTCGTAAACAGTTTTTAGAAAAAAATTTTTCTATCTGACAAAAAAACAATAGACAAAATAAATAAAATATGCTAT
>CAMWHN010000235.1 GCA_947174085.1 uncultured Ruminococcus sp. | reverse complement strand
GATATACATAATTACTTTCTGCAATAGCTGAAAATGCTTCAAATAATGTATTTAATTTTTGTAATCTTTTTAAATTCATAAAATTTCCTCCAATTTTGCAAAAAAAATTTAAAATTTTGAAAAATTATTTTCATAATTATAACATAATTTATTAAAAAAGTCAATGCGATTATGCACTGTTTTATTAATTTTACTAAATATTGTGATTAATTTTATGCAATATAACGAATTTTGAGAATTTAAAAAATTTTCTGTCAGCTTTTAAATATCTGATTTGTATTAATAATAAAAGCAAAAATAAAATTATAAAATTCAGAAAGGTGGGATATTACATGCTATCCGTACAGGAATTTGAAAATCATACATCTGATATTCATGGAAATCATACTATTCATATGTCAGGCGTGTCATTTGCAATCGTGGATAAATACAAAGATATGATTTATAGAACAGCTTTTACAGTTGTCAAAAATCATGAAGATGCAGAAGATATTTTACAAGAGGTGTTTTTTAAATATTTTCGGTTACAACCTGCATTTGAAAATCAATCACATGAAAAAGCATGGTTTTTGCGAGTGACTATCAACGAGGGAAAAAATCTGTTAAGAAGCTTTTGGAAACGCAAACGCACAGATGATGTTAATTTTGAAAACATAGTGCAACAACAAGCTGATTCCCATGATTCTAAAGTGTTACAAGCTGTGATGAGTTTGCCCGATAAGTACAGAATTGCAATTTATTTATATTATTATGAGGAGTATTCTATTCGGGAAATTGCAAGCCTGACCTCGCAGTCAGAAACAACCATTGCACAACATTTAAGCCGTGGCAGAAAAAAATTGCGCAAAAAATTAGGAGGTGAACAGAAATGAATTTACATAAAGAAATTAAAAATGCCTATCGTGCAATTCAAGTATCGGACGATATGACAGAACGGCTGAAACAAGAATTATATCAAAAAGATTTCCATGAAGAAGAATCAGAAACTTTCATTGTGGAAGAAGCCCCGAAAATATCAATTTTCAGATATGTTAGTTTTGCGGTTGCTTGTATTGCAATGGGCATTGGAATTGGTGTCTCTATGTGGAATATGCTTGCCAAAAGAAATGATAATATATTAAATCCTTCGTCAACTGTACCTGTAGAAATTACAGCAACAGAAACTACAGAGGACACAAAAGAATCTGCGGAATCTATTCAAAATATTTTAGATTAAAAAATTTTTCATGTATAGTTTTTGAATTTTAGGCTATACTAGCTATGTCGGAATAGAAACTATTCTGATAAAAAACAAAGGAGCTTTTATTATGAGTAAGAAAAATAAAAAACAGAACTCCCAGAATAAAATTGACAACCACACAGAAAATGCTGAAAACGCTGAAAATTCTGAACATCAAAATACCATGGAATAAAAAAATTCCCCTTGCGTAAAGCAAGGGGATTATTTTTTATTAATTTTCTAATAATTTAAAGCGTTCTATTTGTCCAACTGTGTCAATAAACATAGATTTCGGTCTTGCCCAAACAGTACCGTCAGAATCATTCTTATAAATAATTAATTCTTCTAACGTTTCGCTATGCGTTGCAATTGCAGTTACTGTATAAATACCGCCTTTGAAATGTTCATAACGCTGACCGACTTTAATTTCACGAGGTACAGCAATTGGTTCTGGTTTAATTTCTGGTTCTTTATTGACAATATCATCATTTACAATAATCATGGAAGAATGTGGTTCTACATGAATATAAGCATTGCCATTCTCTACACGAACAGGCTGACCGCCTAAGACATCTACTAATGCATTATAATGTGTGCCAAATTGCATATCATAGGCATTGTCATCTAAGTTTAATGCAACATAAACAGTTTGGTTATCAAGCTCTTTTGCAAATAATAACTGTCTGTTTGTAATATGATAGCGATTATAACTACCTGTACGCATTGCAGGATATGCTCTATAAATTCTGCCTAATTTTACAATATGCTGATATAAATTAGTATTTTGATTCTGTAAGTCATTCAGATTTAAGCAAGGTCTCATAGGAGAATCATCTCCACCCTGTTTTGCACCTTGAATGCCGTACTCACTGCCATAATAAATAGACGGAATACCCGGCATTGCATATAACAGTGTATAGCAAGTAGATAAATAATTTTGATTATTTAAATTACTTGCCAGACGATTTACGTCGTGATTATCTACGAAATTATATAATTTAATATTTCTGTAAATACCGCCATTTGCACTGGACTGTCTATTAATGGAATAATCAATTTCATAATAATTTTTGTCATTATGAGAAGAATAAATGCCCTTATAGCATTCATAGTTTGTCACGGAATCTAACATTTCCGGATTTGCCCAACGGTTATAGTCACCGTGAATAATTTCACCCATCAGCCAAAATTCCGGATTCTTGCTTTTACAGAATGTTCTGATTCTCTTAAAGAAATTAAAATCAATGCAATCTGCTGCGTCAAAACGAATCCCATCAATTTTAAATTCGTCCATCCAGTAGCCAACAGCATCTAATAAATAATTACAAACATCAGGGTTTTGAAGATTTAATTTTACTAAATTATAATGCCCATTCCAACCCTCATACCAGAACGGGTCACCACAAGGAGACTGTCCGCCAAAATTTAAATTCTGAAACCAACTGCAATACTGAGAATTTTGCCCTTTTTCCTGAATATCTGTAAATGCCCAGAATTTACGCCCAACGTGATTAAATACACCGTCTAAAATCACACGAATGCCGTTTTCGTGTAATTTTTCACAGATATTTTTAAACATTTCGTTATCGCCTAAACGTCTGTCAATCATTTTGTAATCTGTTGTATCATAGCCATGCTCTACAGATTCAAAAATTGGACTGAAATAAATTGCGTCAACACTCATTTCTTTGAAGTGTTCTATCCAGTCAAGAATTTTTTCCAATCTCTTGACAGGTTCGCCACCTTCGTTGAATCTAGGTGCGCCACAAAATCCTAACGGATAAATATGATAAATAATCGCATTCTCATACCACATATTAGCAAAAACTCCTTAAATTAATTTTATTTTTTTACGGTTGATTCAAGATAATAACTTGCTTCCATGTCCGCAACATTTAAAGCAAGTGCAAGCGGAAACATTTCTAATGCTCTGCCGATCGTATTTTTATCTTCTATGCCAGAAAATCCCATATGATACCGGATAGCAAATGCTTCTTCTCTTGAAAGGCGCATATAGCTTGAAATAATATAAACAGATTTTTCACCGTGTCCATATGGCAAATTATCTTCTATGCGATAATATGGTACAGATTCCCATTTGCCATTAATTTTCGTATTTCTATAATCTACCGTATAGAAATTTAATTTGCAAATATCATGCAACAATGCAACTAATGCAACACTTTCTTCTGAATAATCCATGCCGTAAAGCTCTTTTGTGCGAGGTCTTGCCAAATAATCTACCAAACAATGATATACATTTACGCTATGCTGAACTAATCCGCCTTCATAAGAGCCATGAAATCTTGTACTTGATGGAGCTGTGAAAAAATCGCTTGCATCACTTATCAGATAATCTAATAATTTCTGTGCGCCTTGTCGTTTAATTTTATCTTGGTAAATCTGAATAAATTCTTCCTTTGCAGTTATGCCCATAAAAAAATCCCCTTTTTATTATCATTTCAAATTTGACAGGTATTATTATAGCATATTTAAAATTAAAATGCAAGTGTTTTGTGAAAAATCATTCATTCGCACAGTATTAAAT
>CAMWHN010000234.1 GCA_947174085.1 uncultured Ruminococcus sp. | reverse complement strand
TCATATCTTTATTTTATCATAGTATTTATTGTCTGTCAAGTTGATTCACTATACACTATGCTAAGAAGGTAACAAGATGGCTTGAAAAGCATAAAGAAAAGCTTGAAATCTTTTATGCATCGGAATACAATCCTGATGAATTTCTCAACAGTGACCTAAAGCGTGGAACGGATTCAAAATTTTCTTCACGTTTTGAAAAAGAACTGGAACATCTAGTCCGTTCTCATCTGAAAAAATTACAGCTTTCTCCTTCCAAAATCTCAGCTTTCTTTTCTGCCAAATCAGTTTCTTATGCTGCTTGATTTTGGCAATGTTTTATTAGCGAATCAATATCTTTAGTTACTTTCAAAGAGCCACCACACATTTTACATTTAAAAATCACCATATAAACGTTCCTTATCTTTGTTTATTCAACTTACAAGCCATATTCCTATCATTCAGAGCAATCTCAACAGCCTTGCAAAGCTCAGATGCTTTAGCTGTATCATCGTTTATCACAGCCAATTCAAGCTCGGCAAAACAGTCTGTAAGCTTTCTTTCAGCATCAAAAATACTCGGACTGCTCACAGGATCGCTGTAGCTGAAATTCTCCGCAAGTTGTTCAAGCTTTTTTCTCAGCTCAGAGTCATTTGTTTTGCTTACAAGTTGCTGAGATTTCAGACGATGCTCCTTGATAAGATGTGTATCAACAGCCTGAGTAGCTTCGATCTCTGTAACAGTATCTCTCGCCATATCCGTAGCCATACTGCAAACAAGTGCCATCGCAAGGATAATCACGCAGAGCACAACAGAAATCCAGAGTGGAAAATTTTTAATAAATCCAAGTGCGAAAAGAATCAGGCTGACTGTAGTCTGAACTCCAAGATAAATGTAGCCGACTCTGAACACAGGAAATCCAAGAACCTTGCTTTTCAGGTCGTTTACATTGCTGTATGCAAGCTTAAAAATCGGTATCTGTAATACAAGTGCAATCAGTTCAGCAATATATGCTATCCAAAACGTTGCACCCTTTGGAAATGGAATAAAAAAAACTATAATTGAGAAAACAATTGCAATTATTGCGAGATTTATTGACTGTTTCCGTTTCTTACTCATAATTATTCTCCCTCTTTTTACCGCAGTTATTGCAGAAATTTCCTGATATTTCTTTATTTCCGCAATCACAGTCCCATGTTGAGACCACTTCTGGCTTTTTTGCACCACAGTTGCTGCAGAAGTTTCCGACTACGCCCTTATTGCCGCAAGTGCAGTCCCATGTTTCAGCAGGTGCAGGACGCTTTCCTCCGCAGTTATTGCAGAAGTTGCCGATTATACCTTTGTTTCCGCAAGTACAATCCCATGTTTCAGTAGGTGCAGGACGCTTTCCTCCGCAGTTATTGCAAAAGTTTCCGACAATTCCCTTATTGCCGCATGAGCAGTCCCACTTGTCCTCAACCGCACTGGAAACAACATTTCCCATAGAAGTTGCAGCTCCCGTGAGAGGTGTCATTGCTTCCTTAGTCATACTCATTACGCCGCCCATTGCACCAAGAGAAATTCCCAGTCCTGCAATATCTCCGAGACCGCCTCCGCCGAGACTGCCCATATTTTCAACAGCTCCAAGACCAACCTGACGTGCAGTTTCCTGCTGATATGTATATCCTTTCATACGCATTTCAGCAGCCTCTGCTTCTACTTTCAGCTTGTATGCCTCTGCATCTCCCTGCGCACTGATTATCTTCATACGAGCAGCAGTCTGTGCCTCAATTGCTTGTCGTTCTGCACTTGCCTCAGCCTCAGCCTTGAGAATCTGCTCCTGACGAACTTTCAGGAACAAATCTGCGTGTTGCTGTTTCAAACGCTTAAAATTCGGATCATCATCGGGAGTCATAACCGTTGTTACGAAAAACTCTGGCATTACTAAACCATACTCTACTAGAATCTCGTTGATACAGTCACGAAGCTTTTTAGAAATAATGTCCAAATTCTCGTCAACCTCAAGGATATTAATGCCGTTTTCTTTGATAATTCGAACGATATTGCTTTTGACCGTCGTCATTATCATTGCCTTAAACTTTGGAATAATCGTCTTTACTCTTATCTGAGACGACGACATTTCACTCTTTACAGACGACATTTCAATCTTTACAGTAGTATCGACAATTTCAGACTGCATAAAACTGTTTGCTGTGCCTACAAGTTTAATTAAAAGTTTTCTGGAATCGTAGACTTTCAAGTTAAACTGACCACACGCACCAATTTTAATTGGAATTCCGGTTGCAGGATCAAAAAAACTTACCTTTGAATCTGTTCCCCATTTAATACCCATCTGAACGGTCTTGTTAATGAAATAAACCTCAGAATGGAAAATCGTGTCTGCATTTGTCGGGAGCTTATAGAGATTCTCAAGCAAGGGCAAATTCTGTGTTGCAAGAGTATAACGACCTGCACCAAATAAATCAAGTGCCTGACCGTCACGAAAGAAGATTGCCTCCTGTGACTCGTGAACAATAAGCTGTGAACCGAGATTGAAATCCTCAATAGGGTGTTTCCAAACAAAAGTTTCATTGTCACCCTCATATTTGATAACGCTGGCAAGTCCCTGATTTTTTACTTTTTCCTTTGCAATCTGCGACTGTACATCAATAACAGTATCACAAAGAGGACAAGTGTACCTAGGCGCATTCTTGTCTGCTGAGAGATTACATGAACAAGAAGGACAAGTAAACTCTACTTTATTGAAAATGCTCTCGCTTGTATTGATTTTCTCCTTGCAGACAGGACAAAGAGCCTTATCACCTTTAGACTGGTCAAAAATGACATTATTCCCACAATGTGAACATATTCTTGATGTCACCTTGTCAGTCCTAACATTGATTGTATAACCGCAGGTGCAGTTAATTTTTTTCTTGGCAAAGATAAAGTTAGATGCTATTGCATATTTCCCACACGATGGACATTCTATTACAAATTTAGACATAATTTTCACTCCTTAATTATTTCCCCGATTAAAAATTTAAGAACAGATAACCGAAAGACAAATTATACTTTATTTTTTATTAGTAGCGATAAAATAACTAACAAAGCAAACAACAACATGACATATTATCATTATGATAATAATGACCACTGTCTTAAAGATATGCGATAATGCCCCATATAAGCCTCCGCTAAATGCAAGGAGCAAAGCCATTAAAGAAATTACTCCTAGTACCATATAAATAAGCAAAATTCCTCCTATTATTTCCCCATCAACTGCATCATCATTCCACATTAATGACCAAAACAAAAAACCAACTATTGCGTTAATAATAGCTAAAACTAAAGTACTTGAATCATTAAATGATTCAGCAATTCGGGCTCTATTAAAAAAAATGAAAATAATTACACCAAGATACAATACTAATTCAATAATATATTTGATTTGACGACGTTTTTCTTGTGCTCTAGCTTTTTTTATGCATTTCTGTTCTTTCTGCTCACTGTCTTTATAACCATGAAGTTCTCCAAAACATTTTGCTGCATGCTTAAAAGACACAGCTTTTTTTGCTTTTTTCATCTCTATAATTGCATGCTGATACAAGTATTCCAATGCCTTTTCTTCACATTCTTCCGCTTTTTGACGACTATCTTTATATTCTGCAATTTCTTTAAAAATTACTGCAGCATTTCTAAAATCTTTATCATTAGCATGAATCATACTATTAGTTGCCAACTGATACAAATATTCCAATGCCTCTTCTTCGCATTCTTTCGCTTTTTGACGACTATCTTTATATTCTGCAATTTCTTTAAAAATTACTGCAGCA
>CAMWHN010000233.1 GCA_947174085.1 uncultured Ruminococcus sp. | reverse complement strand
GTTGTCAGATTCTGATTTGCTGTGATATATGATTTTAATATTTCCTGTTGTTCAGCTGAGAATATCGCAGTTTCGGACTTCTGACACTTCGGCATGATAATACCGTCCATCGCATTCCTGATATGATATTCTCGGCTTGCATAACGAAACATGGACTTCATCAGCACCAGAATATCGGCGATGTATCTGGCAGAAAGTCCGGATTTGAGTTTCTGTTCCACAAATTGATAAATCACTTTTGACTTCAGCATACAACACTGGATGTCACCAAACGCTGGAATGATGTGCTTTTCCATTTTCATGCGATAATTGGCAGCGGTTGATTCTTTCAGTCTAACAGCAGATGTGTGCAGAAACTCAATGGATAATTCTCTGACCGTCATTTCCGTTACAGCGTACTCATCCGCAAGATTCTGCTGTGAAACAAGCAGCTTATATTCCGCTTCTTCACGGCTTTTTCCATAGAAAGAGCGTGTTCTTCTCTTTCCGTGTTCATCTGTTCCCAAAGAAAGACGGGCTTCCCATCGCCCGTCTTTGCGGAGATAGATGCTGTGGCTCATGCCTGATTCCTCCTTTATCTTTCAAAAAATTCTATAAAAAACACTTGATTTCGTTCAGATTTTATGCTACAATAAGAGTATCATAAAATGCTTAATTTTGCGAAAAATCCTTGTGCAGTCCTCTTGAGTGAGTGACTGTTTTTTCTGAATCCCACTATTCGGGATATGTAAAAGAGTGCTGTCAGATACCAACAACACCCTTTGCTGTTATTTATTAAAAGTGTACATCAGATACCGACAATGTTCCACACATAAAGCGGCGCAGTCAGCGTGAACAACAGACCGCCGAAAATAATGGCAATTGGTGTCCATTCTAATTGTCCGTGCTTGCGATAATCGAGGTAGGCACTGCCTATCTTTACAAACAGCAAAATTACCAGAATTACGTCTGAAGCAGGGAATATCACGTTGTCGGTGATGCTCTTGATCTGTGATTTTGCGCTGTTCCATGTGTTTGTGACGGCACTCGCCACATCGCCGCTGGCATGGGCAGTAATCGTCAGCATATTGGTAAACATCAGCATACTGGCAAACACTGCCACAGCTTTTTTCTTTGCTTTATCTATCTGTATCACCCTCCATCTCTACGAGCTTTCCGGTCAGCACTGTTCTTGCGTTTGCAAATTCATTGCTGCATGTGGACAGTGAAATAAACCGGTCATACGCATCATAGCTTATTTCTTTGCAGATGACGGATAAATTCTGAATCCGAGAAATCCAGTCATAAATTGGCTGTGAACCGTCATAAATCGGATCATGATAGTTTGCCTTTGACAAAGAGAAAAAGTCAATTCGGTACACCTTGTCAGCAGTTGCCAGACAGCCGTAACGATGGCTGTCAAAATAGGCAGAATCTCCGAATTTCAGCAGTCCTGCAAACATAGAACCATTTTTCATATTGTGTGCATAGACGACATTAATCGGATTCAAAAGTCTCGGCTCACAGCGGTAATCCAGGAACATAGAACCGGCAGACAGAGAACTGCCGTCATAGGCATGGTGCAGATAAAATGCATTGTCCTCTCCTTGCATCAGCGGATAATTGATATTCGTATCCGGGAGATACAGCCATCCAACGGCATTCGGATATGCCTCTGTCAGCACACTTGCCGCATCTCTGAGCTGCTGTAAAATTTCAGCTGGGAGAGTCCCCGAACGATCCTCAGTCTGTGTGGAATTTTCCTGTTCTGTCATCTCTGAAAATTCAGTAGTTTCTGTCAGACCAGTTGTTTCCGGAATGCTTTCCTGTACAGTTTCAGCAGTCAGCTCATCAGTGATTTCATCAAGCTTTTCCTGCACATCCTGTGTCAGTACATATGGCTTGATTTCGACATTTTTCTGTGCCTGTTGTGCATCGTCTTTCACAAGCAAAGCTGTTCCTCTCAGGAGGAAGGTGGTCGAAATGACCGCCATAATTGTAATGTGTTTTTTCTTCATTAATTCTCATCCTTTTTTCTGAGCATAATAACCGTAACTGCCAAACCACACAGTCCTGCAATGCACATTACCACAGCGACTGGATTTTTTCCAGTATCACCTGTAGCCGGTGTGCTTGTGACAGGAGTCGGCGTGCTGACAGATGGTGTGCTGACAGACGGTGTTGGAGTAGGTGTTGTCGGAACAACAGGGGTTGTAGGAACATTCGGAGTCGGCTCATCTTTCATGACAACTTCTGTCACTGTTCCATCTGCATTGACTGTAAACTCTACATCATTAGCAATTTCATAACCATCCGGAGCGGCAGTTTCACGTAGAATATAGGTCTTTCCGGCAATCAGCTTACTCTCAATAAAATGCGGTTCTTCGCCGGAAATCCATTCTTCAATCATATTGTCATCTTCATCAATTACTTGAAGTTTTGCTCCGGGCAGTTCCTTGCCGGTGGTGATATCCTGTTTGGAAATTTTCACTTTCGTAGTGTCATCTTTCATGACAACTTCTGTGACAGTGCCATCCTCATTGACTATAAATTCCACATCTGTTGCCAGAACATAGCCGTCCGGAGCAATCGTTTCACGCAGAATATAGGTCTTTCCAGCAATCAATCTGCCTTCAATGAAGTGCGGTTCTTTGCCAGAAATCCATTCATCAATGACATTTTTGTCCTCATCAATTACTTGAAGTTTTGCTCCGGGCAGTTCCTTGCCGGTGGTGATATCCTGTTTGGAAATTTTCACTTTCGTAGTGTCATCTTTCATGACAACTTCTGTGACAGTGCCATCCTCATTGACTATAAATTCCACATCTGTTGCCAGAACATAGCCGTCCGGAGCAATCGTTTCACGCAGAATATAGGTCTTTCCAGCAGTCAGCTTGCCATCAATAAAATGCGGTTCTTCGCCAGAAACCCACTCATCAATGACATTTTTGTCCTCATCAATTACTTGGAGTTTTGCGCCGGGCAGTTCTTCTTCACTGGTGATGTCAACTTTACTAATTTTTACTTTTGTGGTATCGTCTTTCATGACAACTTCTGTCACAGTGCCATCCTCATTGACTGTAAATTCCAAATCTGTTGCCAGAACATAACCATCCGGAGCAATTGTTTCACGCAGAATATAGGTCTTTCCAGCAGTCAGCTTTCCCTCAATGAAATGTGGTTCTTCGTCGGAAATCCATTCATCAATGATATTTTCGTCTTCATCGATAATCACGAGACTTGCGCCAGGCAGTTCCTCGTCATTGGTAATGTCGATTTTACTGATTCTGACCTTTGTAGTATCATCTTTCATGACAACCTCTGTGACAGTACCATCCTCACTGACTGTAAATTCCACGTTTGTTGCTAGAACATAGCCATCGGGAGCAATGATTTCACGCAGAATATAGGTCTTTCCAGCAGTCAGCCTGCCCTCAATGAAATGCGGTTTTTCGCCAGAAATCCATTCATCAATGACATTGTCGTCCTCATCAATCACCTGAAGTGTCGCACCTTCGAGTTCTTCTTCACTGGTGATGTCAACCTTACTAATTTTTACTTTTGTGGTATCGTCTTTCATGACAACTTCTGTCACAGTACCATCCTCATTGACTGTAAATTCCAAATCTGTTGTCAGAACATAACCGTTCGGAGCGATTATTTCACGCAGAATATAGGTCTTTCCGGCAGTCAGCTTGCCCTCAATGAAATGCGGTTCTTCGCCGGAAATCCACTCATCAACAATATTGTCATCTTCATCAATTACCTGAAGTGTTGCACCAGACAGTTCTTCACTGGTGGTAATATCCTGCTTGCTGATTCTGACAGCAGTTGTCCCA